>CAIRBC010000121.1 GCA_903876685.1 uncultured Nitrosomonadales bacterium
AAAAACAAAAGCGTCTACAAAAAACGAAGTAAACGTATCAACGGGGCAGCGCCGTCCAGCTGTGAACGTAGTTGAGGCCACATCTTAATCCAGATTAAATATTGTCTTGACTAAGGGGTCCACTTTAATTGTCAGAGAAGAATCGGCGTGGGGATGCATTTAAGCTGGCAGTGACCTTTTCGCTGGTCAAACGTGTGGCAAGGCGTAAACATAAGATTATTGCGTTACCCTGCCCGCGGAACCAACGGGGGAAAGCCCCGCAAAATTTACTTCTAAGATGCGTTTTTTGGTTAATATCAGCATAGGGCATGGTGAGGGAACGGTATGGCGCAAAAGATCGTCGTGTTGATTTTATGTAAAAAGTTCAATGAATACTCGGACAGACTTTCTTCTTATCTTCAAGAGAGAGGGATTCCAGCGGTGTTGATCTATGATTATCATCAGGGATATGAGGCTGAAGACAAGAACATGCTCGCAGCGGGATATGTTGATTTGACGTTAGGAAAGCATATAAAGAAGCCATCAGCGTGGGACAAGGCATTTTACTTTATTAAAGATAAATTATCTTTCTATGAGTACGTCTATTTTATTGAAGATGATGTGTATTGCAGCAAATTGGAAACATTTTATGAGCTCATCACACATGATGAGAAATCGGCATGCGATCTTCTCACACACCATATGTGTTTCAAGGAACTATCCTTGTCATGGCCCCATTGGCATGTGGCTGATAGCTTGGGCATTA
Organism: uncultured Nitrosomonadales bacterium; assembly: GCA_903876685.1. Classification (GTDB taxonomy): domain Bacteria; phylum Pseudomonadota; class Gammaproteobacteria; order Burkholderiales; family Gallionellaceae; genus Gallionella. Next base: position 746 of record CAIRBC010000121.1, read on the forward strand.
AGAATCAAGTATATTCGTTCAACCCTTTGTGCAGATTATCAGCAAGACTGATAAAGAAAGTCCTGGAAGAGAGAGACCTGAGATTGAGATTCATTTTCCATGAGATACTTTTTGCACCCCTTGCAGTAAATAATAACTTTGAAGTAAAACAATACTGCAGCAATGACACCTCCGGTATGTTTGGTAGATTTGGGGCTGTCTTGAAGTTTACCAAAGAAGAAATTAACAGCGGAAAGATAATCCATCCGATTAAACCAATCTACCAAGATGAATCTATCTGTGAAGTAGAGGACAAACAGCGTTCCTTGCCTCATCCGGCATGACCAGAAATGTGCGAGTTCACTGGTTGCGTCAGACACTTTTTTAGTCTGCACCCATAAGTCGCATTTTTCAAATGGTAAATATTCGGTAACCCATAGAACCAAAGTACGAACTTAGTGAAAATAGTACGGAACACAGAAAATGAAATGCTGTATAAATACGTTTCATGGAAAACCCGATCCCCTCACAAAACACTTCAACGGATCAACCTGACTCAAGGAAGAATGAGACGCCATATTCCAAATCCCTGCCTGGCGTGCAATTGCGCTATTGTGAGAGTGCCGGAGATTGTCTGGTCGCATTCTTGGGCTTTGGGTCGCTTGTCAATGCGCTCCTCGCGATAAATTCATTGCTTGTACTCATAAGCAACGACCAAAAAATCTGCATTTGGTCGTCAATAATGCTCGGTTTCTGATCCTGCCGTGGGTATGCTCTGGCAATCTGGCATCCAAAATTTTAGGATTGGCAGCAAAACAACTCGCGCGAGACTGGCAACTTCGTTATGGCTATCGTCCCTTGTTACTGGAAACCTTTGTCGAAAAAGATTGATTCACTGGTACTTGTTATCGGGCGGCTAATTGGCAACAAGTCGGCTTAACTCAGGGACGAGGAAAGCTTGGACTTGCCGGTAAGCAAAGTGTACCTGTCAAGGATATGATATTGTGGCTCGCGACGACCGACCTCGATGGCATAAATCAGTAGCAGCTTGTCGGCTCCTTGGCAGGCGGCTTCAAGGCCGGGAGGCTGGTCTAATCGTCCATGCGAACCTGGACACCTCACGCTGCCAGATTTGCTACTTTCTCTGGATTACTGACGGCAGCAACGATTTCAACGACCGGCATCTTTCTTTGCAGGGATTTGATAACAAGCCGACCGAGTTGGCCGGATGCTCTAGTAACGACGATCATGATTGAATTTCCTTTTATCGAACTTCAGGTGGCGTACTGGGCAAGCCCACTACCGAATGACCAATTCTCCTTTTTGACTTCGATCAGATTGATGAAGACATCTTCCGACCGAACTCCCGCTTCCCTGTGGAGGCCTTCTGCAATGTTCTTGTAGAGAAGTTTCTTCTGATCCATCGAGCGTCCCTCATTGAGTGTGATTTGGATGAACACCAAGCCATCGCTTCGTTTTATCCCTAGATATGTGGGGTCATAGACGAAGTGGTCGTCGTCATGCTCCGCCAGAACCTGAAAATTATCCTGGTCGGGGACGTTAATTGCAGCCTTCATTGCGTCGTAGACCACCTTGCCCAGCTTTTTGGCGTAGGCAGCGTCGTGGTTCCGTTTGATGTCGATACGAACGAGGGGCATTTATCTCTCCTTTTTTATATTTCGTTGAAGGGTCAAAGCGTATGAAGCCGTGGCGCCGGTTTGCCGGTTTGCCGGTTTGCATCGCGGAGAATAGATCTGACCGCGCCGTGTCGTATCGCTCCCAGAGACCGGGATCAGCCATGGACAGCAAAGTGACCGACTCGCCTTGGTCGAAACCAGCCAGCGCTGCATCGACAAGATGCTCGACGGACATCACCGTTTCTGCCGCCAATGCGGCCAACGGCACGCCTGAGATATCCCAAAGATCGGTCGCTATAGCGGCGGGCAGCACCACTTGAATCCTGATGCCGGTATTCGCGAGTTCCTGCTGCAGACCGCGACTGAAGTTGAGATCGTAGCCGCGCTGCGCCAGACGATCAGCATAGACTGATCCGATGCCGGAAGAGGCTCCGGTTACCACTGGGATTTTTCTGGGTGAAGTCATGGTTTTTTGTCCTAAAAGTTAAATGTCTGCTTTGGCCGGAGTCACGGCCCGGCAACGCCATATTCATCGCATCTTGATGACGACTTTCCCCTTGGCATGCCCCTTGGCGAGGTAGGCCAGCGCCTCCTTTGCTTGTTCGAACGGAAAGACTTTGTCGATCACTGGCCGGATGCGCTCAGACTCAAGGAGTTTGCCGATTTCGCCGAGTTGGGTGCCATCGGGGCGCGCAAAGAGAAAGGAGTAAGTGACATCATGCTTTTTCGCAAGGCGCATGATCTTGCGGCTCATCAACCCGAACACGAAAGTCAGGACGAAGTTGAGCCGTCGAGCGCGAGCAAATGCAGCGTCCATCGGCCCGACCAGAGAAACGATCGCGCTCCCTGGCTTGAGGATGCCGAGCGATTTCTCCATCACGTCACCCTTGACGGTTCCGAGCACCGCGTCGTAGCCGCGCAATACTTTCTCGAATTCCTGCTGTTTGTAGTCGACCACCTCGTCGGCTCCAAGGCTCTGCACCAGTTCCACATTCCCCGTACTGGTGGTCGTTCCCACCTTGAAGCTTAGTTGCTTTGCCAACTGGATCGCAAACGTGCCAATGCCACCGGAGCCAGCAGGGATGAATACCTTCTGGCCAGCCCGAAGATTGACCCGCTCCTTCAACGCTTGCCACGAGGTGAGCCCGACCATCGGGATCGATGCCGCCTGCACGAAATCCAGATTGGCCGGTTTTAGTGCGGCAAGGCGCTCCGGTACCACCGCGAACTCAGCGATAGCGCCAGTACCAAGATCGAAGATATTGGCGAAGACCGCATCGCCCGGCTTGAAACGGCTCACGCTACTACCGACCTCGGTCACCACCCCGGCCAGATCGCTGCCCAGAATGGCCGGCAGCTGGAAATGCAGGATCGGTTTGAATATTCCTGTCAGGATCATGTTGTCGACCGGGTTCACGCTTGCGGCGTGGACTTGTACCAGCAATTCGTCGGCCTTCAGCATGGGGCGGGGAACATCGGCGAACCCGATCTCGGGCGACTTGCCATAGCGTTTGAAGGTAAGTGCTTTCATAAATTAACCTTTCATTTTTAACGAATCTTCGGAATCTCAAGGCTGCTTGAAGCGCTGCTGAGCAGGTCAGTCAGCGAGGAAGTCCAGAACCGCAGGTACAAAGGCTCGGTGGTGCTCAAAGATGCCGCCGTGTCCGGAATCCGGATAGATCGTCAGTTTGGCAGTTGGCAGACGGCGAACCATGTCGGCCGAAAGGCTGCTGGCGACCATGAGGTCACGGTCGCCGTTAGCGACGAAAACGGGTTGCGCAATGACCGAAAGGTCGTCGGGCGCGCTCAGCCCTGCCGTTCTGATGGCTTTCAGTTGTGCCCGCCGGGCTTGCAGGGAAATGGGCTTGTCACGATCCTTGGTGCGTTCCTTCAGTCGAGAGAAGTAATCTTTCGCAGCGCGCTTGCCATCCGGGGTGCGGGGGAAAAACAGGAAATTTCTCGGATCGCTAAGCGTGAACGCCGCTTTAAGGTAAGCGATGATAGCGATTCTGTTGATCTCGTCGATACCGCCGCCGCCCCTGGGGCCCGTTCCGGCAAGAACCATCCGACCCACGAGGTCAGGAGCCTGCAAAGTTACCATTTGTGCCACGCCGCCACCCAACGAGAAGCCAAGAAGATCAACTTTGTTGAGTCCCAGTGCCCGAATGAAGGCGATGGCATCCCGACCCATCTCATCGATGGTGTGCGGCACCGATCCTCCCGATGCCCCTACGCCACGATTGTCGAACGCGATCACCCGACGCTGCGCGGCGATGCCGTTGATAACTCGCGGATCCCAGTCATCAAGCACGGCCATCAGGTGGTGAAGGAAGATCACCGGCACACCTGAATCGGGGCCGAGTTCCCGATAGGCGAAAGGTACGCCGTCAACATCAATCGTGCGGGTCGGTACATCTTTCCAATCCACATGCCCCATCCGAGTGGCGCTTCCGGCACTTGAAGAGGTATCTGCAATCAAGGTGATACCTATATCGTTGTTGCTCATAAATCAAATCTCCTTGTAAGGTGGATTGCTTCCTGTCAAACTGTCACTATCATTTCGAAAGCAATGTTACTACCAATTTGAAAGTTTGTCACTATCAAAACAGTATGGACGATAAAAATACTTGCAATGACCCTTGCCCCGTAGCGCGCAGCTTGGCTGTTGCCGGCGATGCGTGGAGCATATTGATCCTGCGGGATGCTCATGCCGGCCTCACGCGCTTTGACCAATTCCGGAAAAGCATTGGCATCGCACCGACGATCTTGACCCGGCGGTTGGCTATGCTTACTGAGGAGGGGTTGCTAGAGAAAAGGCGTTACTCTGAGCACCCTCCGCGAGAAGAGTATCTATTGACCGCTGCCGGTCGTGATTTCCTGCCTGTGCTCTTTATGATTGGCGCGTGGGGGCGGCAGCACCGGGGCGGAGGTAAGTTGATTCGTTTCTTGGATGCTGAAACAGGAACAGAAATCAAAGCTGTGGCCGTGGATGAAGTCACGGGTGCAAAGATCGGGACTCGTCCGATACGCATCGTCACGCCCGATGAAAGCTGACCGGTAATTTGACAGACAGTGTGGTTACTAACAGCAATTACCGGTGAGTAAATTTTTAGGCGTGTTTTTCGAGTATATATACGCGAATGCCTGTCCAATACGCATTTTGCTGCTTAAATTGCTGATTTTTTGATACGAAGAACTGATATTGAATAGATTTAGGGCTAAAACGTCAATGTAGGGGTCACATAATCGGGGTCAGGTCTAGCATTGATGTATGTGCATCAATGCTAGACCTGACCCCGAAATTGTCTGACCCCGAAATTGTGACCCCGAAATTGACCCCGAAATGCACAATGATTGTTAATTCCCAAACGGATTAAATATTGAAACATTGAAACGCTCAAAATCTCCTACATTTCGAGTGACAACCGTTAAATGGTGCACTTTTGCTGCGGCAGCAATCATGGCATCTTCGTAAACAGTATCTGATTGACGATGCATCAATTTTGCCCAGACCCGAAAGGTCGTCGCATCCATAGTCAGAACGTTATAAGTAGCCGCAACCTGGTCAGCCCAAGCCTCAATTTCCGCAGCCTTCATAGCGTCCTGCTCGCGCGTAAGTTCAATACCAATTTGTATCTCTCCTAGCGTAACAGCACTCAGGTGAATATCTTCATCGGGGATGGATTCAAGCCAAGCGACCACCGCTCCGTGAGGACGAATTTTGCGTAGCTCAGATACCACATTGGTGTCCAAAAGATACATATTGCGTATTAAGTAACGATTGCTGCGCGGCGCTTAGCGGCTCCGCGAGGCGGTAATTGAAAATCAGCTCGCCCGATATCGGAAAGCAATAGCGATTTAAGAGAAGGGCGCGCAGCGTTATTCAAGCGCTGCCACTCTGAAATATGAATCAGCACCGCAGTGTCAGCGCCACGTCGAGTGACCAGTTGTGGCCCTTCATTAACACAGGCATCCAGCAATTCACTGAAACGTGATTTTGCATCTTGTACCGGCCAAGCATTCATAGTGGCACCTCATTAAACTAGACAGGTGACTAGTCTATTGGAGATTGCAGGGACAAGCAATGGCTAAACACGGAATCCGTAGAATCAATAGAAGAGTCAATAGAGAGAGTCAATAGGGTCAGACTCCATTGATCTTAAGTGATGTCAATAGTAAGTAGTCAATAGAAAAATCAATCGAGTCCGACCCCATTGATCTTTTATGGCCAAATAGCTTGTCCCTGCTCCGTACGCCTCCAGTTGAATCGTCGCCGTGAACTTGAAGTCTACGGCTGATTCTGTTTGTGCGACGCCAACCAGAGGACGAAATCCTTGAAGTAGTGCATTCGTCCAAGTCAATCTTGAATTTTCGATTACCTCAAGATAGCAACCATCCACGGGAAATTCCTGTCCTTCCGGCGATTGCATCACCGTGTAGAAACGACCACCGGGACGCAGTTCAATCTCGCACGCAATCACTTTCCACGGCAGAGGGCAGAACCACGGCATCAGATGTTGCGGCTGCGTCCATGCTTTCCAGATAAGTTGTTTGGGCACAGCTACGACACGTTTGAATACCAGGTCTAGTTTGGGATCCATGACTGGGTTCATATTGAGTTCTCCCTATAGTGTAGCTGCGTTATCTGCGGCTCGTTGTAATCCGGCGATGTCGATCTTGCTCATCTGCATCATCGCCTGCATCACACGACCGGCCTTCACGGGATCGGGATCACTCAACAACAGCCCTAACTGTTTGGGTACGATCTGCCAAGTCACGCCAAATTTGTCATCGAGCCAGGCACATCGGTTGTGCTTGCCACCCGCACCAAGTTTATCCCAGTAGTAATCCACCTCGGCTTGCGTATCGCAATTTACCACGAAGGAAGTCGCGGGCGAGAATTTGTACATTGATCCACCGTTAAGTGCCACAAACTGTTGCCCATCCAGTTCAAAACTTGCTGTTAACACGGTGCCTTCAGGCATCGGTGCGCCTTTGCCATAGCGGTTCACGCTCAATACCTTTGAATTCATGAAGATCGAAACATAAAAATTCATTGCTTCTTCAGCTTGTCCATCGAACCATAAAAACGGAGTGATCTTGTTCAAGGCAGCTTTCCTATGCTTGATACAGGTTGATGAGGTTGCCGCAGGTATCTTCAAACAGAACCACCTTCACGGTTCCTGCTTGTTGCGGCTCACCGCGGAATACCACACCGAGACTTTTTAAACGTAAATAGTCTGCATCAATGTCGGTGGTTGCCAAGGCAGTGAGCGGAATTCCCGACGAAAATAGCGCCGCTTGATAGGTTTTAGCGGGTTCAAAGCCCATCGGCTCGAGCACCAGTTCCAAGTCTACACGGTCTTTTGAAACCACCGTCAGCCAACGAAATTCACCCATCGGGATGTCGAATTTTTTAACGAAGCCCAAAATTTCGGTATAAAATTTGAGAGCCTTATCTTGGTTGTCCACTAACACACTGTTTAGTTTTATTTGCATGATATTTTCATTGAAGTTATCTTTAACGAGCCGTTTTACTTCCAATTCATCACATTAGCTAGCGCATATCAGGTGATAGTTTTCCTGCACTCAAGCATCACGTTCCCGCCTTGATTTGAAAACATGAAATTTGCTGGTGGTGCCAGTTTGAGATTGCTTCGCGTAGTAGCTATTCATGCTCCATTTTAACAGGAACATCAATTCTTCTGTAAAACTGGTTGGGTGCTTGAGCAGGCTGTCAAAATACCGGGCACCTAGTCTTTAACGTGAAAACACGCGCAGCGACGTACTTTTGGCTACGCCCCACCCTTGCTGCGCTCTCCCCGCTTGCGGGAGAGACCCCTGTCGCAAATTCCCCGACCGAATTGTGCCCTATGAACCTTGCCGTAGGGTGCGCTTGCGCACCATTTTGGAGTAAGCGC
>CAIRBC010000122.1 GCA_903876685.1 uncultured Nitrosomonadales bacterium
AAAACCGAATTTGAAATTTAAAATTACTGAAAGAAAAAACAGAAGAAAAGCCAGATTTTTGATAAAAATTAGGGGAAAAATCAGAAGAAAAAAGCAAATAGGAAAAACGAAGAAAAGGCACTTTCAATTCGCCAGATTCCAGGCACATTCAGAATGCTGGCCACACCGATCACGCTGGTGCAGGATATACGCAAATCACCCAGTGTTTTGCTGTTGGTGCCGATGTATGTCAAAGGGGCGTATCCGACCAATGCCATCGAGCGTCGTGCGGCACTGGTTGGACTGTTGTATGCACCGATCGTCATCTCCGAATTGCTTGAGGGAATTACTGCTTTGGATGGTTTACCAAGAGTAGATATTAATCTCTACGATGGGCCTTTGGAGTCAACTGAAGGGAAACTGCTCTATCACTCTGGAAAACATACCGGCAATGATACCGCTGCCAATTTTAAAGCGACTCATGATTTTGCGATTAGCCAGTCGCTCAAGCTTCCAGGACATGAAATGACCCTGAGTGTGGGCAGCACTCCTGAATTTGATGCGGCCATTGACCGTAAGACTCCGTGGATAGTATTTGTCGGTCTGACACTGATGAGTACCCTGTTTATTCTGGTGTTGCGTAAGCAAATCGGCGGTCGCCATCGTTCAGAAAGGTTGGCACTCGCGATGACTGAGAAATTACGTCTGGATGAAGAGCGCGCACGCGATTTTGGCTTAAGTGCCTCTGACTGGTTTTGGGAGACCGATCTACAGCATCGATTTTGTTACTTTTCAGATAACTTTGAGCAAGTCTATGGTTTTCCTCAGAGCCGATTGCTCGGCAAATCCCGCAAGGAATTACTGGCTCCGATGTTACTTAATTCGCCGGAACTGATCGATGCGCACTTCGCCTTGCTTGATGAACACCTACCATTCAGGAATTTCGAGTACCGGGTTCGCCTTAGTGAAATTGAAATCCGCTGGGTCGCCGTGTCTGGCGTTCCGCATTTTGACGCGCAAGGGACTTTCAAAGGTTACCGGGGAACAGGAACGATCATTACCGCGCGCAAACAGAGCGAGGATTTTACCGCTGAACTTGGAAGAAAGCTAAATGAACTTAACCAGCGCTTCTCAATTGCGGCTGATGCGGCGCAAATAGGGGTGTGGGATTACAACGTGTCAGAAAATCGGTTGATTTGGGACAAGTGGATGTATGCGCTCTATGGCATATTTGCCGAAGATTCTGTTAGAACGCACCAGGCATGGGCAAAGGGTCTGCATCCTGATGACCTGGCTCGTTGCGAACATGAGTTTTATCAAGCATTGAAAGCAGAAGAGAGATTTGATACCGAGTTCAGAGTGGTCTGGCCTACGGGAGAGGTACGCCACATCAAGGCGTACGCGGTAGTGGTGCGCGATGTCGATGGAAATTCGCAGCGCATGATCGGTGTCAATTATGATATTACCGAACTATACAGAGCCAAAGCGGCGGCTGAGGAAGCAAATATCGCCAAGAGCCGTTTTCTGGCTACCATGAGCCACGAGATCCGCACGCCGATGAATGGTATCCTTGGTATGGCGCAGATACTACTGACCCCCGAGCTTAGTGATTCAGAACGGCAGGAATATACACGGGTCATTCTTAATTCAGGTCAAACGTTGCTGTCCCTGCTTAATGACATTCTGGATTTGTCCAAGGTTGAGGCAGGAAAGTTTCAGCTCGAAACCTCTCTCATCGAACCGAAGCAGCTTATTAAGGAAACCCGGGCACTGTTTAGTGAGTCAGCCGACAACAAGGGATTGCGAATTGAAACGAACTGGTGCGGCTCCGAGGGGCAACGCTATTTGAGTGATCCGCATCGCTTACGCCAGATGATGTCCAATCTGATGAGCAACGCGGTTAAATTTACGGCACAAGGGACGATCCGTATCGAAGCACGAGAGTTATCACGCGATGAATCGACAGCGCTTCTGGAATTCTCCGTCAAGGATACCGGCATTGGCATTGAGCAGGAGAAGCGGTCGCTACTGTTTCAACCTTTTTCGCAGACCGACAGTTCAAACACGCGCCTGTATGGCGGCACCGGTCTGGGTCTTTCGATCGTGCGTAGTCTGGCCGAGTTGATGGGAGGTGGAGTTGGGGTCGACAGCTTGCCAGGAAAAGGTTCAAATTTTTGGTTCCGCATCAAGGCCGGTCTGGTTAGTGCCGGGGATGACTACCGCGAGACGGAACGGCAGCTTCCCGAGACTGTCGATAGCACGTTGCAGGCGTTAGCGGGAACGGTACTGGTCGCCGAAGACAATCTTACCAATCAGAAAGTCATTCAGGCGGCGTTGAATAAATTGGGCGTGACGTTGATATTCGCGGACGATGGCTTGGAAGCGGTGGCGGCGGTTACCTCGGGTAGTGCAATAGATCTCATCCTGATGGATCTGCAGATGCCCAACATGGATGGTTTCACTGCTACCGAGCAGATTCGGCAATGGGAGGCCAGGAATGGCCAATCGCGCCGACCGATCATTGCCCTGACTGCAGATGCCTTTGAAGAGGATCAACAGCATTGTCGTGCGGTGGGCATGGATGATTTTCTGGTCAAACCGATCGACTTCGAGAAACTGCTGGCCCGCTTAGCTTGCTGGCTTCCCGGCAGTAACGCTACCGGTCAGACACCGGCGGCAAGTCAGCTATCGACAGACTCCTTGCTGGTATTTGATGAAAAGGCCTTTATGTCTTTGATGGGTAATGATCAGGAACTGGCGAAGATGATCTTTCAATCGGCTACTGAAGACATTGCAACCTATTTTACTCAGCTGGATGAAGCGCTTAAAAATACCATGTTGAAGGACATGCAGCGTTTAATACATACCCTGAAAGGTCTGGCTGTGCAGATGGGTGGTACGCGTTTCGCCTCTAACCTGAAGGAGGTAGAAGCGCGTATCAAAATGGGTCTGGTTCCGGATAGCGACGAAATAGCATCGCTAAGACTAGACTTCAATACGTTGACTGACGCCATTCCGGACTGGCTTAGGAGTATTTAATCCAGACCTGCCGGAGGTAGACTAGCAATTTGTCACCGGTCTTCAGGTCGTTGGATTTAAGCGGTGAGGGGTTTCAAACCCACCTACGCACCCTGAAACCTCGCCCTTTAGGGCGGGGTGGTGCACGAAATAACTCGAAAAGGTTGCTATGCTCAAGTTTTTTGGCCCATTCTGCAGAAATGCGCTTCTTTACACGACAACTCGGGAATTTTTTCTATGGATACTGCTGTTTTGCGGCGTATCAACCGTTAATGCGACGGCTATTACGCCCGGTTGGAGTCTGGTTGGCAATCCTTCTTATGCTACCCTTGATGTTGCGGCGCTATTGGGAGATCCCAATAAAGTAAACTCGGTGTGGAAGTGGGTGCCAGGGGCAGGCGGGACTACCGGTAATTGGGCTTTTTATACCCCGGCACTTCCGGATGGCGGTCAGTCCTATGCCATGAGTAAAAACTTTCGCACTCTGCTTCGAATTGATCCGGGAGACGGGTTTTGGATCAATGCTAAAACAGCCTTTAATTTAGTGTTACCCGCCGCTACCCCGATCAATAGTCAGGATTTTTCAGCAGCAGGGAAATTGCCGGTTGCGTCAGGATGGAATTTGTTGTCGGTCGGTGATAACGTTGATCCCAGAGCCTTTAATAATGTTTTGGGAGCACCTGCACCAGCAATGAAGGCGGGGCTAAATTTGAGGTCACTTTGGGCCTGGAACAAGGGTGATGCGCTCACGGGAAAGTTGCCGGGATGGTTTTTCTATGCCCCGCTACCGGATAACGACGGTTCGCTTGTTTCAGTCATCGAAAACAAGGGCTATTTCGATTTTTTTTCGCAGGGTAAACTACTTGATGGCGCGACAGGATTTTGGGTTAATGCCATCAACGGCAATGGCTTGCCGGTGAGTGATCGTGGTTCGGGTCAGATTGTTTTGCCCAATTCCAGTCTGGTTGACGGTTTGGTAAGTTTTTGGCATCTGGATGGTGATTGGCGTGATGCCATGGGGCGCCATGATTTGACGCCCGCAACGGCAGGCGGTTTCTCCAGTGACGGTTATCCGCATGGCGGAGCCAATCAAGTGTATGGTCCCACTGGCAGTGATACCGGCAATGGAGCGACTAATGCGGAGTTTACTGTTTTACCTGAAGATGCCGGTGTCACCTTGTCCGGCTGGACTTTTCTTCCTGACAACGGCACTGGAGGGGGATTGTTCGGCTGGAAAGGGGCGGCTTGGGGCGATCCGAATTTTTTTGTTGGAATCGCTTGGGGCTTTATCTGGGTATATTTCGGCGCGACCAACGACGGTGCGGTGATTCAGTATCCACGGATTGGCGATACCTGCTGGCATAATCTGACATTGGTGTTGCCGGCTGGATTTCGTACTGGAAAACCGTTCAAATTTTATCTCGACGGAGTCGAGACTGCCCCTGTCAATATCAGTAGCAGCGCAACCGGCGGCGCATTTCTCGGGGCGGGCACGAGTTTATGGGGCAGTCCGTTTGAGGTGGGACAGTTTGTCGATCCGGCAGGGGTAGGGAGTTCGGGTTCCTCCAGTGCCCGTAACATGAAACTGGACGAAATTGGCGTTTGGAAACGTGCGCTTAACGACGCTGAAATTGCCACTATTTCCGCACCTCAAGGCAGCGGCAAAGCCTGCTTGAATGCACCACCGCCAAACTGGGCTCCAGGGCCACGTTCGGTTCCGCCAGCGACGCCACCTGTCCCGCAACTTGATCTGGGTGTACATATTCTGACCAATGATAGCATCGCCGTGATTACGGATCCGAATCCCTGGTTGAAGCAGCGTATTACCGCTGATTCGGGCACTTATCTGACGGCCATGGAGAAAGTGCGTAGCCAAATTCCGGCATGGTTTCCCGCGCAAAGCTATGATTTGGCAGCACGGGAGGCAATTACCCGTTACCGTCCGCCAATTCTGGCTGCTCTTTCCACGCCGGCACATTTTACGGTCGCACGGGACGGCGTAACCCTGCAAGCGGTAGCGTCCTATAGCCTTTGGCCGCAGTCTACGCGTGAATTTCTGGCGCCGGGTTTTGATGCGGGTGGCACTCAGCAACACACCACCTCGAGCGAAGTCGTCTATTACAGCTACCTTAAATTGTCGCAACCGATGCAATCAGGCGCAATCTATGTCGTGACCGATGAGTGGGGTGGGAAATATAGCTTCATCTATGATGAGGTAAAGAGTCTGTCCTGGGCGATCAAGGTCAATCAAATTGGTTACCAGAGTGATAGCCATGAAAAAATTGCCTATTTTGGAAGCTGGCAAGGTGCGGCGGGCGGTGCCCTGGATTTGACGCGTTTTGAAGTCACTCCGCAAAGCTTTAATCTGAGACGCGAAGCGGATAACACGGTGGTGTATTCTGGTTCTATTGTGTTCCGTGCAGACGAAAGCCAGTATTTTACTGTGCCACCCTGGAATACTGACACCATTGCTCTGTCGGGTGAGCGGGTTTATCAGGCTGACTTTTCTGCTTTCAATACACCCGGGCGCTATTATGTGCAGGCAGCGGGGATAGGTCGATCCTGGAGTTTTGAAATCGGCCCCAACGCACTGGGCGAAGCGTTCTATACCTATACACGTGGGCTCTATCACCAGCGTTGTTCGGCATTGGATCCGGCGCGTACACCCTGGGCGCGGGGTGATATCCATCATCCTACTTACCAGGCGTTACATCCAACCGAACTGGGTGCTTATGCAGATAACACCGCTCAAGGTTGGGGCTTTACCGACGAAACCGGCGCATTTCCTTCCGGGATGGATGCTTTTACAGTAATTTCGGCCACGGCGACCTCCGAGGTAGCACTGGCCGATTCCGGCGAGTGGCATGACGCGGGAGATTTTAGCCGTGACGGTATGGGTCATGTCCGGACGGTGGAATATCTGTCACTGGCCTATTTGTTGTTCCCGCAAAACTTTAGCGACAATCAGCTCAATATTCCGGAAAGCGGCAACGGATTGCCGGATATTCTGGATGAAGCGGTGTGGGGAATGGATTACTGGCGCAGGTTGCAGGAGCCGGACGGTAGGGTAGGGTTGTACGTCGAGGCAAGCTCGCATCCGCAGATTGGCGATCCGGGGCAAGATACCCAGCCTTATTATCGGGGGCTTGCTACGCGAAATTCCAGCCTGCAATATGCCGAGAATGCGGCTCGACTGGTACGTGCGCTAAACTTGGCGAGCACCACTTTAAAGTCTTCCAACCCCGCAGGGGCGCAACTTGCCCGCAATCTTGCCACAGTTTTTCTGGACAGCGCGCAACGGGCTTATCGCTTCGGTATGACGGATTACCAAACCCTGCCACGTATTTCCATCAGTTTCCCTTATAACGGCCATACCATCAGTTGGATCGAGCCTGCCACTCAGGATAGCGGAGCGCAAGTCAAGGCGTTGGTGCAGCTTTGGCTGGCCAGCGGCGATACTGCCTATTACGATGCCATGAATACGGCGGCCATGACTACTATCTTCAAGAGTAATGTGGATTCATTGTACTGGCGCGACTCCAGTGTGGACTACGTCGATGTGGCGTTGGCTCCTGCCAGTTTCCCCTCGGGTTGGAGCGATTACGTGCGAGCGGGTATCGTGATGACGGCCGACAACTGGCTTGGATGGCAGGCGACTAATGCCTATCGCAATCTTTGGTATACACCGGGACAGGGTTATTTTACTTTGATGGGTTGGGGTAACAACGAATTTGATCCAGCCATGCATTTACTGGCTGCGTGGGTGGTGACCGGGGATGACCGTTACCGTGCCGGCATGACGCACATGACCAACTGGATGATAGGTGCCAATCCGCAAGGGCGCTCACTGACTACCGGTTTGGGCAGCAATCACGTGGTAGCCCCGTTGCATCTGCCCTCGATGGTCGATAGGATAGATGAAGCTGTTCCCGGTATTACCATTTACGGCTATACTTTTGGGATTCCTTTAGGCGCCCGCCAGGTAGTATATGGCTTGTATGATACACCGATACCCGGTATGGCTTATGATGGCGTGAATCTGGCGCAATTACCTCCGCCCTGGAACAATACCGCACTGAGTATGACCGACGTTTCCAATATTCTTTATTCAAAATTCGTGTTGTGGCGCAATCTGGTAACATTGGAAGGTGCTAATGTGCCACAGACAGAGTTTACGGTCACCAGTCCTATGGGGGCGGCGGTCCTGATTAGTGGCGCACTGATGGGGGCGGGTTGGCAGCCTTCGGCGGCGCTAATCAATCGCCAGCCCAAATCCGCTGCGCAATTGCGGGACATGCTGTGGTATCAGCCCTGATGTTAATTGGCTGCGAATAGGGCGAATAGCGGACTTCAGTTTGTGGATAGGGGACAGACTGCGGTTTATTTGCAAATAATTCGGGAAGATTCTGTGTTAAGAAATTAACCGTGGTCTACCCCCTATGCTGTTATGCTGTAAAAATTCCCGGAGGCGGTCTCTGGTAGGTGCATCTTTATCCAACAATGAATTATTCAATGAACATGATCGATACCTCAAGTTGCGAATCTGAACCGATACGATTTCCAGGGACGATTCAGCCACACGGTGCTTTGCTGGTATTACAGGCGGAGTCTGGTGTCATTGAAGCTGCCAGTGAATCTTGCGAGGCGCTGCTGGGACTGTCAGCCGAAAGTTTGCTGGGGCAGCCTGCCCGCAATTATTTTGGAGCGGATGCAGCCTTTCTGACTGCAGCATGCGATCGTCAGCAACCGGTCGTGCAATTATTGCTGAAGCAACGTGTGCTGACAGCACGCTCATCCTTAAACGCAGCAGGACAAATTCTGGTCGATATTGAGAGGGATACTGCGAACGCTGTCGTGGATTCTGAAATAATTTCTCGAAGCCGGTGTGATGTTGAGGCGTTGCGCCGTTTAAGCGATGTGACAGAAATTACTCGTAAAGCAGCTGAACGGGTTAAAGAAATGACCGGCTTCGACCGGGTGATGTTCTATCGCTTTGACGCGGAATGGAACGGTGAAGTGATTGCTGAAGCCTGTAGTGAAAGCATTGAACCCTATCTGGGCATCCATTTTCCGGCTAGTGATATTCCTGAACAGGCTAGAGAATTGTTTCAGTCGGGTAAAGTACGGCAAATTCCCGATGTCCTTTATCAACCTTCAGCCTTGCATAGCCGACTGGACAGCCAGTCCATTGATTTGGGATTTTCGAGCCTGCGCAGCGTGTCGCCGCAACATATTGAATACCTGAATAACATGAAAGTACGCGCCACGCTGGTAGGCGCTTTGATGGTTGAGGGGCGTTTATGGGGACTTTTGTCCTGCCAGCACAAAAGTGAGCCCAAATATTGTAGTCCGTTGTTGCGGGACAGGCTGGGATGGTTTTGTCTGGACATTGCTGCGCTCATCGAGACCACCCTGTTGCGACAGCGGCTGGAAAATAGAACCAAACAGGCAACGCTGCGTAGCAGACTGGTCAACAGGGTACGGGAAGTTGATATCAGGGCGTTGATACAACAGGGAATCGATTCCGATCTGCTCAAGGTGGTCGCCGCTGATGGTTTTGCGTTGGTCGTCAATGACAACCTTCTGACAACCGGTATGACTCCGGCTGCAGCAAGAATCCGGCAGCTGTTGCAATGTCGCAAAATGGTTCCAGAGCACACTACCCTGTACGCCTCAAGTGCAATAGACCGTGATCTTTGCCCCGGGAATGAACGCGACGGGATCGCGGGAGCGCTTTTCGTTTCTGTACAGCAAATCCCCGATATTACGCTGATCTGGTTTCGACGGGAGCGTGAACTGACCTTACGTTGGGGCGGCGACCCGAATAATGCGCACTGTCGCGATGAAAGCGGGCGTCTCTCTCCCAGAAAGTCTTTTGCGGATTTCATCACCCATGTTCGAGGGCAATGTTGCAACTGGTCTGTAGAAGAATTGGAATCGGCTGCAGAGCTGGGTACGTTGATCGAAATAGAAGAACAAAGAAGAGAGCAGGCTTTTGCTCAAACTATCTTGAATTCGATGCCCGTCAGCATCGCTGTTTTGGATGAGGAAGGCTTTATTACCAGTGTGAATGAGGCGTGGGGACGCTTTGCAAACGCGAATGGTTACCAGCAGCATGATTATGTGGGACTCAGTTATTGCAGCATCTGTGCTCAAGCGGACGGAACGCCAGATGCTGCTGAAGCTGCGTTGGCTTGTGCGGGAATAAGTGCAGTTCTGAATCGGCAACGGGATCATTTTACCTGTGAATACTCATGCGATTCACCGGGTGAGCGGCGCTGGTTTTGCATGAACGTCTATCCGATGCTTGCGCCTAACCGGGGGGTGGTCGTGGTGCACGAAAATATTAGTGATCGCAAGCGTACCGAAGCAGCGCTGGCTGAAATAAACGAACAACTGGAAGAACGTGTGATAGAACGTACCGAACAGTTGCGTCAACTGGCGATGCAGACCACCCTTGCCGAACAACATGAGCGTCAGGCGATTGCTCGCGATCTGCATGACGATCTGGGACAAAGACTGCATATCGCCAAAATAAAGTTTGACGGGCTGGTCAAATCGTTCTTGGGTGATTTGCCTCCGCAAATGCAGGAGTTGAATCTGCTGCTGGCGGATGCCAGTCGCCTGGTTCGTTCCCTGACCTCGCAACTTAGTCCGCCTGCGTTGAGTAGTCTGGGACTGGGTGCTGCGCTACGCTGGCTGTGCGATGAATTGGAACACACTTTCGGGTTGGTGGTTGAAGTTCGCAGTCAGGCAATGCCGGTTGCTTTATCCGAGATGGAGTCGGTAATTCTGTATCGGGCGGCTCGTGAATTATTGATCAATGTGGCTAAACACGCTGAGTCGGATACGGCCAAAGTTGAATTGTACGCGCAGGGTGATATGCTGTTGCTGAGCGTCGAGGATGAAGGAATCGGCATCGAAAGCCTGGATTCGATTTTTTCTTCCAACAAGAGCTTTGGTTTATCGAGTGTCCGCGAACGTATCACTTACCTGGGCGGTTCTTTGGAGTTGCTATCAAAGACGGAAGGCGGCATCATAGCTACCCTTAAAATGCCTTTTACAGCGACCACTACTATGAAAGCCATCCAATGAAGATTCGACTCATGCTGGCAGATGACCACCGTATGTTTCGTGAAGCACTGCGCACGCCGCTTAATGCAGAACCGGATATGTTGATCGTGCATGAGGTCGGCACCGGACAGGAAGTCATCGATGGTATCCTCAAGGCAGCCCCGGATGTGTTGATACTTGACATTGCCTTTCCCGACATAAACGGGATTGAGGTGGCGCGCTGTGTGCGGCTAATGCATACCGGGTTGCGTATCGTGGCGCTATCAGGTTACGCTGACCGAATGTTTGTTAACGAGATGATGAAGGCTGGCGCTCAAGCCTACGTGGTGAAATCGGCCGGGACAGACGAACTGCTTGCCGCGATTCGCGCCGTCATGGCAGGCAAGACTTTTCTTTCACCCGAAATTACCGCCGGTTTCGTTAAACATGCTATCGAAGCCGACGAAAAAGCACCCGCTTCCATTCTCGGGTTGCGCGAAAAAGAAGTGTTGCACCTGCTTGCCATCGGCCTGCAATCGACGGAAATTGCGGCCAGACTGTTTATTTCAACGGCAACCGTAAAGTCTCATCGTCGTAACATTAAACAGAAGCTCAATATTTCTTCCACTGCCGAGTTGACACGTTACGCAATCCGCGAAGGTCTCTAGCTAACGGGCATGGCAAATTGCCACCCCTGATGATGAAACCCATCATGCCCGTTTCCCTCTCCCCATCCCTCTCCCGCAAGCGGGCGAGGGAGAAGACGATCGCTGCGCGAGTTTCACGTTAAGCGTAGGC
>CAIRBC010000123.1 GCA_903876685.1 uncultured Nitrosomonadales bacterium
GAAACTCGCGCAGCGATCGTCTTCTCCCTCGCCCGCTTGCGGGAGAGGGATGGGGAGAGGGAAACGGGCATGATGGGTTTCATCATCAGGGGTGGCAATTTGCCATGCCCGTTAGCGGCGATCATTAAGCACCGAAACGGGAGAGGTTGCGCTTCCAGGTTGAATCGAGGAGAATCCTGCACGTTGGATTTTCTGTTTCACTTCTCAGGTTATCAATACGCATGTTTGCATCCTTTAAACTCCGGGAGAAAATGGCCGGGCTGTTGGTATGTTATTTTCTGGTCGCCTTAATCGCGATCGGTTCGACCCTTAATGTATCCTGGTGGCTGGAGGGCAGCGCTGCTGCCATTAACGACGCCGGCAGCGAGCGCATGCGCTCCTATCATATTGCTTTTTTGCTGGCACAGCATGTAGAGCATCCGACCATCGAACTGCGACACGATATCGAAGCGAAGGTCACGGTATTCGAAAAAGTATTAAACGACCTTGATCACGGCGATCCACAGCGACCGCTTGCGTTACCCAAGGAGCAGAAGGTGCGTGCCCAGATGGATAAATTGGACAGCGCATGGCAACGCAATATCAAGCCCCGCATCCAGCGCATACTGGACGCAAGACAGCAAGCTACGCAACAGCAGTTGATACTCGATTACCGCCCCGCAGTGGAAGCCTTCGTGAATAGCGTGGACGAATTGGTGGTGATGGCAGAACAAAGCAACGCCCATGCCACAACCTTGTTGCGTGGCTTCCAGGTTGGGCTGGTATTTCTGGCGCTGGTCGGTACCTTATTGCTGATGAGCCTGTTTTCACTGCTGGTGATGGGCCCAGTCAATCGGTTGCGCGAGGGTATACAGCGCATGGCTCGTGCGGATTTTGCGGTGCGCCTGGATTTCACCAGCCAGGATGAGTTCGGTGAACTGGCGGATGGCTTCAATCAAATGGCAGGCGAGTTGCAGGATATCTATGCAACGCTGGAACAGCGCGTCAAAGACAAATCCCTCAGCCTTGAGCTCAAGAACCGGGAGCTTGCGGCACTGTACGATGTGGCTGCGTTCCTTAATTCCTCTACTGCAACCGAACCGCTGTGCGGAGTTGTGCTTGATAAATTGTCTACCCTGATTGGCGCCGTGCATGGCGTGGTGCGGCTGGTTGATGCAGAAGGAAAGCCATTGCAGATGATTGCTACACGCGGAGTTCCGAAATCCTTTATCGAGGAGGAATCCTGTCTTTCAGCCGGCGACTGCCTGTGCGGCAGTGTCGCGCGCGATGGAATCTCGGTCAGTTCCGATTTTAAGCTACCATTGATCCCACGGCTACATACCTGCCAGAAGGCTGGCTTTCAGGCGATGGTGGCGGTTCCGATCCGCTCCAAACAACGCGTGATGGGCATGCTGAACCTGTTCTTTGCGAGCAAACGCATCCTGCCCTCTGCTGAAATTCGCTTGCTGGAATCGGTCGGGCTGCATCTGGGTGTCGCGATCGAAAATCAGCACCTGGTCGCTCGGGAAAAGGAAATGGCGGTATCCGAGGAGCGCAATCTGCTCGCACAAGAACTACACGACAGCATTGCACAGTCGTTGGCTTTCCTGAATATTCAGGTACAGTTGTTGCGCGACAACCTGCAACAAGGACAGACCATGACTGCATTGCAAAGTCTGGAGCAAATACGCGAAGGGGTTCAGGAATGCTATGACGATGTGCGCGAGCTGCTGGTGCATTTTCGCATACGCGTCGGCACGGCTGATCTGGGTTCCGCCGTGAAGAGCGCGCTGGAAAAATTCGAGGGACAAACCGGAATCAAGGCGGTATTTGTACAGCACGGCCTGGTAAGGGATATCTCGCCGGAACATGTGCTGCAGGCCATGCACATCGTGCAGGAATCGCTTTCCAATATACGCAAGCACGCGAAGGCTGGCCGTGTGGATGTCGAGCTGAGCTGTAACGGACAGTGTGTGCTGTTTATTGCTGACGATGGCATCGGTTTCGATCGTACACTCGATCCGGGTGACACCCATGTGGGCTTGCGCATCATGCGCGAACGGGCACACCGCATCGGTGCCAAACTTGCGCTAGAATCGAAAACCGGACAGGGCACCCGGCTGCGCCTTTATCTGCCCTATGGGAGAGACCATGAAACCGATACGCATACTGATCGTTGACGATCACACACTGCTACGCAGCGGCATCAAACTGGTGTTGCAGCGGCATGAGGATTTCGAAGTAGTGGGTGAGGCGGGCGACGGGCTGGAAGGCATCAAGCGTGCCAAACAGCTGAAGCCGGACGTGGTCTTGCTGGATCTGCACATGCCCGGTATCGGTGGACTGGAAGCCCTGCGGGTACTGGTGGAAGAATTACCAGAAACGCAGGTGGTGATGCTCACCGTTTCCGAGGATGCTGAAGACCTGCTTGAAACACTACGCGCCGGCGCCAGGGGCTATTTACTGAAAAATATCGATACCGATTTTCTGATTGAGTCGATAAGGCGGGCAGCGCGCAAAGAGTCCGTGCTGCCTGCGCAAATGGCACACAAGCTGGCTGAATACATGCGTGTCGAGCCTGTCGCCGTCGTGTCTGAAATCAAGCCGGACAAGCTCTCTCCGCGTGAACGGGAAATTATCGTCATGCTTGCCCGAGGCGCCAGCAACAAGGAAATCGCGAACGTTCTGGGTCTGTCGGAGTCCACCGTCAAGATCCATGTACAGGGCATCATGCGCAAGCTCAATATTGCCAAACGCGTACAGGCCGCCGTATATGCGGTGGAGCACCACCTGATCTGATCATTTTCAGGCTCGCAAGAGCGGTTGAGCGTTGCGAAACCCATCATCGAACATTCATTTGACGGGTCTCGCTACACTCAACCTACCCGCACGTTTCTCAATTTCTACCCGAAAGAACTAGTTCTTTTTACTCGCCCCTGCTGTACTTTCGCATAATAGGCAGCAAAACACTGCCGGACTATCCTGCATTCATGGTTAATTGAATGGAGATTGGTCGTGGCATCGCAAAATCATAAAGCCTGGAAGGTCGTATTCATGAGCACGCTTGCCTTTACCGTGTGCTTCATGATCTGGATGATGTTTGCCGTGATCGGCATTCCGATCAAACAAACATTGGGGCTCAACGAGACCCAGTTCGGTCTTTTGATCGCGATGCCGGTGCTGACCGGTTCCCTGATACGCCTGCCGCTAGGCATGCTGACTGACAAGTTTGGTGGACGCATCGTTTTCTTTGTATTGATGATTTCGACGGTCATTCCGATTTACGTCATTTCATTGTGTACTGCCTATTGGCACTATCTGGTCACCGGACTGTTCGTCGGCGTAGCAGGCGGTTCCTTCACCGTGGGCATCGCTTATTGTGCGCGCTGGTTTCCAAGGCAGCGGCAAGGTCTGGCGATGGGCATTTTCGGCGCAGGCAATACCGGCGCTGCAGTGACCAAGCTGGTAGCACCCTTGATCGTGGTGGCTTATGGCTGGACCATGGTTCCGCAGGTGTATGCCGTGCTGATGCTGGTGACTGCAATCCTGTTCTGGTTCCTGAGCCATACTGATCAATCGCACGTGCTGGGCAACAGCGTATCCGTCAGGGATCAGTTGCGGGTACTCAAGGATCCCAAGGTCTGGAAATATTGTCAGTATTACTCGATTGTATTTGGTGGCTATGTCGCGCTGGCATTGTGGATGACCAAGTACTACATCAGCGAATACGGCTTCGATCTCAAGACGGCAGCCATGCTGGCAGCTGCCTTCAGCATCCCGGGCGGCGTATTGCGTGCGCTGGGCGGCTACTTCTCTGACAAGTTCGGTGCACATACTATTACCTGGTGGGTGATGGTGGTATCGATGACTTGTCTGTTCATACTTTCGTTCCCGCATGCGGAATTCACCGTCAAGACGGTGACCGGTCCTGTTGTATTTCATATCGGGCTGGACGCGACCGCGTTCACCGTGGTGATGTTTACCCTGGGTATCGCGTTTGCGATAGGCAAGGCCTCGGTCTTCAAATATATCTCGGATGATTACCCGCACAACATCGGGGTGATTTCAGGAATCGTGGGGCTGGCCGGTGGCATGGGTGGCTTCTTGTTGCCGATCATGTTTGGCGCACTGGTCGATCTGACCGGCATACGTTCCTCTTCCTTCATGTTAATGAATGGCATCGTGTGGATTTCGCTAATGTGGATGTACTGGACCGAGATGCGCACACGCGACCAGAAATCCAGGCATCCGGGACTGGTTCTCGAGTAGCTGAATTTAAATAAATGACTTAAAGGAGGATTGGAGTGAAGGCAAAAGTTCAAAAAGGTACTGCAGCCACAGAGGTATCGGCCAGATACAGTTCCTGCGACATTGTGGAATGGGATGTCGAAAGCCAACCCTTCTGGGAGTCTACCGGCAAGCAGATTGCCAGTCGCAACTTGTGGATTTCAATCCCCAGCCTGTTGCTCGGCTTTGCAATCTGGTTGATGTGGGGCATCATCACCGTGCAAATGATCAACCTGGGTTTCCCCTTCAAGCCTGCCGAACTGTTCACCCTGACCGCAATTTCGGGCTTGATGGGTGCTACTTTCCGCATTCCCGCCTCGTTCTTTATCCGCTTGAGCGGCGGACGCAACACCATTTTCCTGACCACTGCGCTGTTGATGATCCCGGCCATCGGCACCGGCATCGCGTTGCAGGACAAGACCACACCGCTGCTGGTATTCCAGATTCTGGCTTTTCTGTCAGGCATTGGCGGCGGAAATTTTGCCTGTTCCATGTCCAATATCAGCGGCTTCTACCCCAAGCGCCTGCAAGGCACGGCACTCGGTCTGAATGCGGGTCTGGGCAATTTCGGCGTGACCACCATGCAGATTCTGATTCCGCTGGTGATGACTGCAGGCATCTTTGGCGCGCTGGGCGGTACTCCGATGACGCTGGTCAAGGATTCCGGCTGGATTTTTGGCAAGATCGTGGCCGGCACCCCCACTTTTATCCAGAATGCGGGTTTCGTCTGGCTGCTGGCATTGATCCCGCTGGCATTTATCGGATTTTTCAGAATGAACAACCTGTTGCCGTTGTCGCCCAACTATGGCGGCACCTTGGCAGGGCTTTTCAAGATTCTGTATCTGTGGGGATTAACTGCCGTGGTCGGCGTGATTGGTCTGTATCTTTACCTGCCAGCGCCCACAGGGCTGGGCTTGCTCAATATGTGGGTGGCGCTGCCGCTGATTATGCTGGCGGTGGTGTTCGTGATGAAGCTGGCGGCCTTTGGCGAGATGAAGGTCGGCATCGACAAGCAGTTCGCCATTTTCAAGAACAAGCACACCTGGTCAATGTCCGCACTGTATGTCGTGACCTTCGGTTCTTTCATCGGCTTCTCGATGGCCTTGCCACTGGCGATCACGGTAATTTTCGGCGTGCAGCATGTGATTGATCCGCTCACCGGTTTGATGGCGCATACGCTAAAGAACCCCAATGCACCTTCCGCACTGACCTATGCCTGGATGGGGCCGTTTATCGGCGCGTTGATCCGCCCCGTTGGCGGCTGGATTGCCGACAAGGTGGGAGGTTCGATCGTGACCCAGCTCATCTCGGCGATTATGGTAGTGGCTTCAGCCGCTGCTGGTTATGTGATGTTACTCGCCTATAAATCTGCCACGCCTGAAGAATACTTTCTAATTTTCATGGTGTTGTTTGTTATTTTATTTGCCGCAACCGGCTTGGGCAATGGTTCTACCTTCCGCACCGTGGGCGTGATATTTGATCGCACACAGGCAGGTCCGGTATTGGGCTGGACCTCGGCCGTGGCCGCTTATGGTGCCTTCATCGCACCGGTAGTGATCGGTGCGCAGGTCAAGGCAGGCACTCCGGAATATTCGATGTATGGTTTCGCCGTGTTCTACGCGGCTTGCCTGGTTTTGAACTGGTGGTTTTATCTGCGCAGCGGTTCCGAAATCAAGAACCCTTAAATTGATAAAGACGTAGCCCCTCACGCTTGAACATAATTAACACAGGAGCAGAAATGAGTCATTTTCTCGATCGATTGAAATTTTTTGAAAAAATCAAGGAGACCTTTTCCAAGGGTCACGGCATCGTCACCAACGAAGACCGTCAATGGGAATCCGCTTACCGCAGCCGCTGGCAGCACGACAAGATGGTACGTTCCACGCACGGCGTGAACTGCACGGGCGGCTGCTCGTGGAAGATCTTCGTCAAGAACGGTCTGGTGGCGTTCGAGATGCAGCAAACCGATTATCCTCGCACCCGCGAGGACTTACCGAACCATGAACCGCGCGGTTGTCAGCGTGGAGCGTCATTTTCGTGGTATCTGTACAGCCCGCACCGCATCAAGTATCCGCTAGTCAGGGGGCGTTTGCTCGATCTTTACCGTGCCGAACGTAAACTCGGCAAAGATCCGGTGGAAGCCTGGGGTGCGATTCAGAGTGATCCGGAAAAGCGCAAGAAATATACAGCGGTCAGAGGTCTGGGCGGTTTTGTACGCAGCAATTGGGAAGAAGCCAACGAAATGATCGCTGCTGCCAACGTCTACACCATCAACAAGTGGGGGCCTGACCGCATTTTTGGTTTCTCGCCGATCCCTGCAATGTCGATGATTTCTTATGCTGCCGGCGCGCGCTACCTGTCCCTGATCGGGGGTGCCTGTGGTTCGTTTTACGATTGGTACGCCGATCTGCCGGCCGCTTCTCCGCAAACCTGGGGAGAACAGACCGACGTGCCAGAATCGGCCGACTGGTATAACTCCACCTACATCATCGTGTGCGGTGCCAGTCTGCCGACTACCCGCACACCTGATGCACACTTCATCGCCGAGGCGCGTTATAACGGCACCAAGGTCATCGCGATGGCGCCTGATTTTGCCGAACATTGCAAATTTGCCGACCTGTGGATGCCGGTCAATCCCGGCACCGATGCCGCCGCATTCCTCGCGATGGGGCACGTCGCACTGAAAGAATTCTACATCGATCAGCAGGATCCTTATTTTCTGGAGTATGCCCGCAAGTACACCGATCTGCCGATCCAGGTCTGCTTACGCAAACTGGGGGATGCCTATGTGTCAGACCGTTGTCTGCGCGCCTCGGATTTCAGCGGAAATCTGGGAGAAAGCAATAACCCGGAATGGAAGACCCTCGTTTATGACGAAAAGACTCAGACCTATGTCGTGCCAAACGGCTCGATAGGCTTCCGCTGGGGCGAACAGGGCAAATGGAATCTGCTGCCCAGAAATGCGGCTGACCAGCAGGAGATTCTGGCCGAGCTGACTTGCCTCAACCGCAGTGATGCGGTCGTTTCGATCGGCTTCCCGCATTTCGACTTTGCTGAAGGTGAGTTGTTGTACCGTAATGTGCCGGTGCGAAAATTGACGCTGGCCGATGGAACAGAAGTATTGGTAACCTCGGTATTCGATATGCTGGTAGCGCAATATGGCATCGACCGGGGCCTGGGAGGGGGCAATGTCGCGAAGGATTATAACGATGTGGACGTGGCTTACACACCCGCCTGGTCGGAAAGAATTACCGGCATCAAGGCGATGGATCTGGAACGTACCGGGCGCGAGTTCGCAAAGAATGCCTCTCAGACCAGGGGTAAATCGCTGGTGATCATGGGGGCTGCGATCAACCACTGGTATCACAACGACATGCAATACCGCAGCGTGATGAACCTGTTGCATATGTGCGGCTGTGTGGGCAAGTCGGGCGGCGGCTGGGCACACTATGTGGGTCAGGAAAAACTGCGTCCGCAGGCGGGTTGGGCACCGATCGCCTTCGCGCTGGACTGGCAGCGTCCGCCCCGCCAGATGAATTCCACTTCCTACTGGTACTTTCATACCGATCAGTGGCGCTATGAAACCGTTACTGCGGACGACCTTATGTCGCCAGCTGGCAGATGCAAAAACAAGGGTTATACGCTGGCTGACTACAACGTCGCCGCCTGCCGCATGGGCTGGTTGCCCAATTTCCCGCAATGGAATGTCAACCCGCTCGATCTCGCCGATGAAGCGGTCAAGGCGGGCGCCACCGATGAGGCCAGCATTGCAAAACATGTTACGGCCAAGCTCAAGGCCGGCAGCCTGGATATTTCTTTTGCCGATCCGGATGCAGAACAAAACTGGCCGCGCAACATCTTCGTCTGGCGCGCCAACCTGATTGGTTCTTCCGCGAAGGGACATGAATATTTCCTCAAACATCTGCTCGGCGCACAAAATGGCGTGCTGCAGGAAAGTGGCGACGGTAATAACAACCAGCTGATCAAGTGGCGCGATAATGCTCCGATCGGCAAACTCGATCTGTTCGTCGACATCAACTTCCGTTTGAACTCTACGGGTGCCTATTCGGATATTGTGCTGCCGACCGCGACCTGGTATGAGAAGAATGACCTGAACACCACCGACATGCATCCTTTCATTCATCCGCTGTCGGAAGCGGTGTCGCCAGGCTGGGAGTCCAAGACCGACTGGCAGATTTTCAAGAACCTTGCCAAGGCCTTCTCGCCACTGGCCGAAAAGCATCTGGGAAAACGCCGCGACATCGTGGCATTCCCGATTCAGCACGACTCAGCACTGGAACTGGCACAGCCGCTGGGTCAGGTCAAAGACTGGCACAAGGGTGAATGCGAGCCGATTCCCGGCAAGACCATGGCGATACTCAAGGTAGTCGAGCGCGACTATGGCAGCACCTATAACAAATATATTGCGCTTGGCCCCTTGATGTCCAAAATCGGCAACGGCATCAAGGGTCTGGAATGGAACACCCAAGCCGAATATGAGGAGCTCAAGCTGTGCAATTACACGGTGAAAGTGCCCGGCGTGTCTTTCGGTATGCCTTCGCTGGAGGAAGATATTTTCGTCTGTGATTCCGTGATGCGCATGGCGCCCGAGACCTGCGGCGCAGTCGCGCACAAGTCCTGGACCGCACTTTCCGAAAAGACCGGCATCGATCATCATCATCTGTATGCCGCACGTCAGGAAGACAAGATCACCTTCCGCGATATTCAGGTACAACCGCGCAAGATTATCACCGCACCGACCTGGTCGGGAGTGGAATCGGAACATGTATCCTATACCTCGTGTTACACCAATATCCACGAGCATATTCCATTTCGCACCCTGACGGGTCGCGCACATTTCTATCAGGATCACGAGTGGTTCCAGGATTTTGGCGAGACCTTCTGCTGCTATCGCCCGCCCCAGGACATGAAGGAGTTCAGCAAGGTGCCCAAGCAAATTCTGCAGAAAAAGCATGTCAAACTCAGGTTTCTGACACCGCATTCCAAGTGGGGCATTCATTCCACCTATCAGGACAATTTACGCATGCTGACCCTGTTCCGTGGCGGGCCTTATGTTTGGGTGTCCGAGATGGACGCGCAGCAAGCCGGGGTCGTGGACAACGACTGGGTTGAACTGATGAACATGAACGGCACCACCATGTGCCGGGTAGTGGTCTCGCAGCGCATCTCGCGCGGCGTGGCGTTGATGTATCACGCTCAGGAAAAAACCGTGAATGTGCCGGGATCGCCAACTTCAGGCAAGCGTGGCGGGATCTTGAATGCGGTGACCCGCATCGTGATCAAGCCGACCAACATGGTGGGCGGCTACGCGCAACTGGCCTACGGCTTCAATTATTACGGCACGGTGGGTTGCAATCGCGATACCGAGATCCTGCTGCACAAGGTGGAGGATCAGAATATCGATTGGCTGGAACGTCCGCTCACCCCTGAACGTGAGGCGCAACTCAACCCGCCCGGCATCGGCAAGCGTTGATCGCCACGCCAAATATAGGAGAATTTCATGAAAGTACGTGCACAATTTGCCTTCGTTTTTAATCTGGACAAGTGTATCGGTTGCCATACCTGTTCGGTTACCTGCAAGAATACCTGGACCAACCGCAAGGGCGTGGAATATGTCTGGTTCAACAACGTAGAGTCCAAGCCCGGTATCGGCTACCCGAAACAATGGGAGAATCAGGAAAAATGGAAGGGCGGCTGGGAGCTGGTCGATGGCAAGCTGGAGCTGAAATCCGGTGGTCGCACCTCCAGGCTGCTGAATATTTTTGCCAATCCTGATTTGCCGCAGATCGACGATTATTACGAACCGTTTACCTACAACTATGCACGCCTTACCAGCGCGCCGCTGTCTGAAGCCGCTCCAACCGCGCGCCCGGTTTCGCAGATCACCGGCAAGCAGATGGACAAGATCAAATGGGGGCCGAACTGGGAGGACGATCTGGCCGGCGAATGGTCGAAGCGCAGCGTGGACAAGAACATGGACAATGTCGGTCGCGAAATCTATGGTCAGTTTGAACAGACCTTCCATGTGTACCTGCCGCGCATCTGCAACCACTGTCTGAACCCTGCCTGCGTGGCATCCTGCCCGTCAGGTTCGTTATACAAACGTGAGGAAGACGGCATCGTGCTGGTGGATCAGGACAAGTGTCGCGGCTGGCGCTTCTGCATGAGCTCATGTCCCTACAAGAAGGTGTATTACAACTGGGAATCCGGTAAGGCAGAAAAATGTGTGGGCTGCTATCCGCGCGTCGAATCCGGTCTGCCGACCATCTGCTCAGAATCCTGCGTCGGACGTATCCGCTACAACGGCGTGATTCTGTATGATGCCGATCGCATCTCTGAGCTGGCCAGCACGGAAAATGAACAGGATCTGTATGAGGCGCAGTGCAAGTGCATCCTCGATGCGAATGATCCTGCTGTCATTGCGGCAGCCCTGGCCGAGGGCATCAACAAGGACTGGATCGAGGCGGCACAGAAGTCTCCGATCTACAAGATGGCCATCGACTGGAAGATCGCCTTCCCGCTGCATCCTGAATATCGCACCATGCCGATGGTCTGGTATGTGCCGCCACTGTCTCCGGTGCAGAACGCGATCGAGCAGGGCAAGCTCAACACCGGCCCGGATGGCGTGATTCCGCTGGCCAGCGAAATGCGTGTGCCGGTCAAATACCTGGCCAACATGATGACGGCCGGCAAGGAAGCGCCGGTCGCCCTCGCCTTGAACCGTCTGATTGCGATGCGCAGCTACCAGCGCATGAAGCGCGTTGAGGGGGTGGTCAATACCGCAGCCCTGGAAGCCACCGGCCTGACTGAGGAAATGGCGCAGGACATGTACCGCTATCTGGCGATTGCCAATTACGAGGATCGTTTCGTCTTGCCTACCGGCCACGAGGAAGAGCGGTTGCAAGACCCGCATGGCTTTCAGGGTCAGAACGGCTTCAGCTTTGGCAATGACAGCTCGGTTGGCATCAGCAAAATTACGCTGTTTCCGCGCCGTCGCAGCGAATCCATGGAACCCAAAGCAGACACACCATCAGCGGACTAAGGAGATATCATGCTAATTTATAAAGTTTTTTCTGCTTTGCTTGAGTATCCGGATCAAGAGTTGCTCGACAATCTTCCGGAAATTCGGACGATCGTCAAAAGCAGCGCCGGCTCGCTGGAAGCTATCGCGATAAACGGCTTAATCGACTATCTGGAAAGCCATGAACTAACCGAACTGCAAGTGCGTTATGTCGATACCTTTGACCGGGCACCGGAGCACAGCCTGCACCTGACCTATCATCTGTTCGGTGATGAGAGCGACAGGAATCGCGGTCCTGCGCTGATCGATCTGACCGAGATGTTCAAGGAATATGGCGTAAAAATAGTCACCAACGAGTTGCCGGATTATCTGCCGCTGCTGCTGGAATTTGCTTCCTATCTGGAAGACAGCGAGGCAACGGTATTCCTGTCGGATGTGCATAAGGTGCTAAGTATTTTGTCCGCCAATCTTGCCAAGGCGAACAGCCCATATGCCGCGTTACTGGCGATACTCGAGAGCCACGCGACGCTGACGCGTCTGGCCGCATAAATTCAAGGAGAAATATGATGGGTGAGAATGTTATTAGTCTGAATAACCTGCTGTTTGGCGTATACCCCTATGTGTGTCTGGTGGTATTCGCGCTCGGCAGTTGGTTGCGCTTCGACCGCGAGCAATACAGCTGGAAAAGCGATTCCAGTCAGCTGCTTTCGGGTGCCAATATGCGGCTGGGCAGCAATTTTTTTCATTACGGAGTGATCTTCATTTTCTTTGGACACCTGGTTGGCTTACTTACACCGCATTGGATATTCCAGTTGCTGATGGGCGATCTCGCGCACCAATATTTCGCTATCAGCGCAGGTACAATTTTTGGCATAGCCGCGTTTTTTGGTGGCTCGATCCTGTTGTATCGCCGCTTCTTCAACGAGCGCATTTCTCTGACCAGCCGCGCTTCCGATAAATTCGTCATTTTCTGGGTGATGCTTACGCTGACTCTGGGTCTATTGACGATCCCGGTCTCGCTAGGTCATGCAGGGCACGGCGACCCGCGCGTGGTCACCGCCATGGCGGAATGGATACAGAGCATCATTTACCTGTACCCGACCCCGGACTATCTGGAAGGTGTGGATCTGATCTTCAAGCTGCATGTGCTATGCGGCATGACATTGTTCCTGGTGTTTCCTTTCACCCGCCTGGTGCATATATGGAGCATGCCCTTCGGTTATCTGGGGCGTGCCTATCAGATCGTGCGCAGCAAAAAGTTGAAGTATCAGGAATTGAACTAATAAGGGATGGTTTGCAGAAACTGGAAGGGCGCTGGTGCGCCCTTTTTGTCGTAAAGGAGCAATATGCGTAAGGGAAATATCTTGCTGGCTGGCTTGCTGATGGTGTTGGGCGGCTGCCAGCCGGAAGTCACAGCCAAGTCTGCTGAAAAGCGCCCGGTCGACAAGCCTGCCGAATGGCGGCTCGCCGACAAGACCGGCTGTTTCATGTGCCACAAGACCGGCAAGAATCTGCTGGGGCCTTCCTGGGAAGCCGTGTCCGAGCGCTACCGGAATAATCCCAATGCCGAAGCTTATCTGATGGACAAGATCACACAGGGCGGCAGCGGTGCCTGGAGCAACAAAGACATGCCTGCCTACTCTGAAGACTTGCTTAGCGAAGCAAACCTCAGAATTCTGGTGAAATATATTCTGTCATTGTGATACGGTTTGTTTGGATAATGAGAGGGTTAAATGAACCGTATAAAACACAACATCGGCGTCGATATGGGACGAAACAGTAGCAGGCTGGCTAACATTTTGTTGGAAGGTCGTCTATTGGTGTTGGAAGCGATAGCTATTACTTCAAGTTGCCCCTGTTGATGCTGATTTTTTAGTATACTTAAAAGTTATTCTGCTTGGCGACAGGTTGTTGATCGAGGCTGTAAAATGCTTTTATATCAGTAACTATCGCTGGCAATAACCGATAGGATGCTAATTAAAATGACCTTATTACAAATTTTAATGCTGGCAGTGATTCAGGGTGCCGCTGAATTATTACCGGTTTCAAGTTCTGCCCATGTGATTGTGGCTGAAAAATTAATGGGACTCGATCCGACCACCCCGGAAATGACGTTGTTGCTGGTCATGTTGCACACCGGCACCATGTTTGCCGTTATTTTGTATTTCTGGAATTCGTGGAAGCAGAGCTTCTTCGCTTCCAGAAAAATATTTATGGAGTCTGCAAAATATGTGTTTGCGGCGACCCTGCTAACCGGCATGGTAGGCTTGTCGCTGAAGTTTGTAATCGAGAAGCTGATCTTGAAAGATTCCGCTCATGCCGAGATCGAATTGCTGTTTGGCAACATGAATCTGCTGTCAGCTGCACTGGCTGCGGCCGGCTTGTTAATCGTTTATGCCGGCCTTAAAAATCAGCATACCCGCGAAACCAATCTGGGTTTGAAAGAATCCTGTTATGTGGGTGCCATGCAGGGCATTTGTCTGCCGTTCCGCGGATTCTCGCGCTCCGGAGCAACCATTTCCACCGGGTTACTCTTAGGCGTTTCAAGAAGACGCATCGAGGAGTTCAGTTTTGCACTGGCGGTGGTACTCACTCCGCCGGTGATCATCCGCGAAGTGCTGCGCCTGTTAAAAGGGCAGGAAGCGGCTGCCTCCTCAGCAAATGGCCTGTGGCAACTTTTTATGCCGGGTTTGTTGGGAATGGTCTTCAGCTTTGCCGCCGGTCTGCTGGCGCTCAAGTGGCTGTCCAGCTGGCTGGAGAGTGGTCGCTGGCAGTTGTTCGGAATATATTGCCTGGGTGCCTCGGTCACGGTATTTATGCTGCATCAGTTTGGATATATCTAACGGGCATGGCAATTTTGCCACCCCTGATAATGAAACCCGCCATGCCCGTTCCCCTGATAAACCCACTAGCCACTCCACTTTATTGCCAAAAGACAGCAAACAAGTGGCTGGTTATCTCCCCATCCCTCCCCCGCGAGGGAGGCGGGAGAATAGGTCGCTGCGCGTGTTTCACGTTGAGGTGTGCAGAGCTACAAATTCCACTTAACCAGTTCATGGCGTAAACTTCCAATCGATTAAAAAATTCGGGTAACCCATATGCAAATTAGCTACCCGCTTAAATCAAATGAATTAGACGAGAATTTTTACAATCCATCAAAAAATATTTAAAAATCATAAAATTAAATTTAATGTCTCGTAAATATTCGGCTAACCCATAGACACCTACGAAAAGCAAAATCACCAGAGCCAGCTTGATGATGAGGCATGAATGCATTATTTGCGGCCGATGAGTGTACCCATCATTACAGCCCCATTAAATTTTTGGATTTTGCTGATGAGTTTGTTTGACTGTCATTAACGTACCACCCTGCCCTTCGGGCACCCCTCCAGCGGCTGATCTTTACCCAGATCATGCACGGCAGAACGCGGTGACCTGTGTCGCATAAGCCATTACACACCACAGGGCTGCCATATCATCCAGACGTTGCAAACCCAGCCAGAGGGTTTGCGTGCCAGGCTCACCATCACTTTTACGACCGAGTAACCCGCCATCCGGACTTTAACACCAAAAAAAATAATACTGTCAATTTCAAATTCAATTTTATTGCATAAAATTTTCAAGTATTTGAATATTTATGAATATAAATTTTTACGTACTTTGAAGATGGCGCTGTAGTGCCATATAATTTAATCAAAAAATCGAAATACCTATTGCTTTCGTTGTAAA
>CAIRBC010000124.1 GCA_903876685.1 uncultured Nitrosomonadales bacterium
ATAGGATAGTGTGTTTTGCATGCGTTGCATGATAGCCAAAAACTGGCTAGAACGCAAGACCCTACATTGGATTATTCTACCTTTTGTTGCATCTAACACAAAAATTTACATCTTGTGTGCATATTTGCCGGAGGGACACTCCAGTTCAGCGGCGGGTTAGCGGTTTTTCATAAGCATCAACGTAGCTATCAATGAGCCTGCGTATCATGCGCTGATACTGGGTATGATGTTTTGTTGCTTCTGATTTGAAAAATTCTATACTCTTCTTGCTGAGGGCAATAGTGATTTTAACTCCTTCTTCCCGGAAGGCAAGTTCTTCGGGTGGGGGCAGAAAATCATGAATGACCTTAGCTTCAATAGGTTCACTGGTGTATTTTATTTTCGCGCTCATAAATTACCTTTCCTTTTCGCCAGTAACCGGCACCAAATATGCGAATCACGCCGCCGCGATGGGTAAAGCGAACGGTAAGAATGCCATCATCGACCTCGCCAAAACAGAAATAACGTTTTTCAGTTTCATTGTGAGCAAGGTCTTCGGCTATAACACGGCGGGGATCAGCAAAGGCATACTGTGCTAAAGAAAATGAAATCCAATGTTTTTCCTGATTTTCATTATCCTTGTTTGTATCCCACTCAAACCGTGATTTTTTCATCGCCTGAGGTTAGCACAGCGGGTGGTGAAATTCCATATAAATATATGGCAGATCATGTGAGCGCACGCAAACCCTAACGTTGAATTAAGCGGCGCGCTGCGGACTTATGCCGTTACAACTCCCGCTGTTGAGCGACCGCTTGAATATTGGGTTAGACGATACTTCCCTTTTAAAATTTTTAACTATACGATTAAAATCAATCGAGTCTGACCCCATTGAAGGTTCACGAAAGTGAGCGCAAACGCTCATGGCTGAATAAAGTACGCACGGTTCCACCATCCCAACCGCTGTTGCCGCCCGACATCAAGCCCGCGGTCCAGCAGACCGTTTATGAAGCGCTGCTAATGGATCGCCAACTGGATATCAAATATCTCAAACGTGGCCAGAAAAAAATGGAGGTATATCGAGTCCACCCTATCGCTGCAATCCAGCGCGGTCATATCACCTACCTGTATTGTCTCATATCAGGTCATGAAGGCCTGCGTACCTTGCCGGTACATCGTATCCAAACAGCCATGATGCGTGAAGAAAGTTCCGAAGCGCCCAAGGGTTTTTCCATCGATGACGAAATCAACAAAGGCAGGTTTGGTTTCGGCAAGGGTGAGCAGATTACCCTGGAAGCGATCTTTTATCATGGTTCGGGTGATCATCTGTTTGAAACGCCGCTTGCACGCAATCAGACCTTGACCGAACTTGAGAATGGTTCTGTAAAACTCATCGCTACGCTGCCGGATACGCCGCAGTTGATGTGGTGGATACTGGGTCTGGGTGATGGGGTAGAAGTCGTTCAACCGGAAACCTTACGCACCAGGATTAGCGCGTCCATAGACAATATGCAGGCTCTATACCGCAAAGATCGGTAGATGTCACTGTCGTCCATTTCCAACTGCAAACGTCGGGTTATGTCGCAAGAATCCGCACCTAACCCGACCTACAGATAATGCCATGTAATTACGGATTAAACACAAGTCATCCATCAGGTTGCGCGGGCGGTGGAGCCGATTACTTCTCAGTTAATTGTCCGACCCGAGGTAATCAAGACGGGTTTTCGGATCCCCGGCCCAATACCATTCATCGGCAGTTCCGCTAAATTCGCTTTGATACCTGTTTAGAGAAATCATCAATCTGCCTTTATCTTTGGCGGTCATGGTTCTCGCTCCGACGAGGAATTCAAGCAATTCCATCCGAATCTGGAACTCCACCTTAATTTTATTCAAGAACGGCTCTATGCCGTTCCGATCGTAAAATGCCAAGACCGCACGGCGTTGCAGCCAAAGATCAAGTGCTTCAAACAAAACAACACCTGACGGATTTTTGCTAATGATGCTCCAGAGCAATTCATTGTTCCCAGGCATGAGTGCTGTACGAAGCAAAGCGTACCAAAGTGCTGGAAATCGACGCTCAAATAAACAATATTCAGCTTCAGAAGGGGCTGTAACCGCATCGACTCCTTGCTTGCGTTGATCGGAATCCTGATACAGCAGTAGACAAGTTTGATGAGTTTAGCTCAACGCGGCGCACCCTGTCGCTTCGCAAGCTTATGATCAGCCCTTGGTAATAAATTTTGATGAAAGAATCCAATGAAAACCGCTTATGGCACCGGTGATTTTTTTAATGAACTCGCAAAGCTAGATGAATATCATTTTTTCGAAAAAGTTCAAAGTGAAGGTTTGCCGCTTCCAGTCTTGCACAATGCAGGGAAAATCAGCTACGAATTTCTCAAGTTGACCGAAGATTTTGTCGCCGCACTAACCCAGTGTAGTCGAGGACGCTATGTGTTCGATCCGGATTTTAAAGCGCGACCGTATCAAGTCTGCAACCAAAGCAAAGGTCGAGTTGGCCGCAAACAATTGTATCTCCGCTTCGATGCGACTCCCTTTGACCATCCTGGCTGTTCTGAGATGGCTGTGTCAATGGGGCTCGGTTTTGATTTTAGAAATAACCAGGGAATCCATGCCAAGTGCGTTGATGACTACGAAAAATTTCACAAAAAATTGTGTGACGATCCCGTACTTTTTGATGACATCATTGCTCAACTGGGTGGCTATGCGGAACCTTATAAACAATTTGAAGGGACTGTCACGGCTATGGACGCCAGGCAAAGAACGCCAGGCATACTTCAACCGTGGTTGTTTTTTGGCAGACGAATCACATTCAATACCATCCTGGCAATGGCTACGCTTGAAGATTGGGTGGCTGAGTGTATCAAAGTATTTGATATTATTTGCATGGCTGGGTATTACCATACCTACAAGCAAAGGAATTATAGGAATGAATTATATCCATCGTTTACTCTTGAAAGCTATTTCATTGGAGATATGAATATGCAAGCAGTATCTGCGGCTACTCGGGTCGCCAAAGTGACCGATGAATCGCGCAGAATGAATCCATTAATCATTGGCGGGAAAAATGGTCTAGGCAAAACACATCTGCTGCAAGCGATAGCGAACAAAATTTGCATTGATCAGCCCCACTCAGAAATTTGTTATATTGCTGCACAGCGCTATCTTAGCGACATTATGTATGCTTTTCAGACTGAACGATTAGATGAATTTACACGGTATTATCATTCAGTGGATGTGTTACTGATTGACGATTTCCACCTGCTTGCAGGCGAGGTAAATGCGCTGGAATGGTTGTTAACTATTTTAAAAATATTAATTGATTCGCGCAAACAAATCATTCTGACTAGCGAAGTCCCACTCTCTGAAATGGAGTGGCTTGAGCCGCAACTGATTTCCCTTTTAAAGACTGGCTTGACTGTTACCATTAGCCACCCGGATTTAAACACGCGAGCTGATATTTTATTGTACAAATCTGCTTCTTTTAAAAATCCCATCAGTGGAGTCGTAGCTTTTTTTATTGCTGAACAGGTTAACCGGACTTTAACACCAAAAACAGTAATACTGTTTATTTCAAATCCAATTTAATCAGGTGAAATTTTCAACCATATGAATATTAACGATTATATATTTTGACGTACTTTAAAAGTGTCGCTGTAGTGCCATAGAAT
>CAIRBC010000125.1 GCA_903876685.1 uncultured Nitrosomonadales bacterium
CATCATCCGTTATCGCCAGTACGGCCAACTGTTCATGCCCTGGAATACCCCGGATTATCTCGACCACCTGTGCGTTATTCATCGCCATCAATTTCTGATTAATTATCATCGCCAGGTATTTGGCTTTACTCGCCATCTCGATTGCGGTGTCACAATCTCCAGCCACATCCACCTTAAAGCCGTTTTCCTCTAACATAAAGGTCATGATTTCCTGGTACATCGGGTTATCTTCCAACAGCAGAATGCACGCGCCCGGATAATTGTTTCTCACATGTTCGCTTGCGGAATTTGCCAGAATCACCGGTTCGGCAAGACGAGTGCTCTTCTTCAGGCTGGCGGTGAACCAGAACAAACTGCCGCAACCCTCCATACTATCAACACCGATCTTGCCCCCCATTAGCGTTACCAGATGCTTGCTGATCGCCAAACCCACGCCAGTACCTCCATACTTTCGGGTAGTCGAATTATCTGACTGCTCAAACGCATTGAATATGCGTTTTTGATGTTCGACTGGGATACTGATACCGGTATCGAGTACCTCGAAACGAATAAGTACATCCACCGGACTCTCCTCAAGTGGTGAGACCCGTATGCTGACTTGACCTGTGTCAGAGTATTTAATGGCATTGCCGACCATGTTCTGCAGTATCTGGATCAGGCGGTCGAAATCAGCCTCTACCCAGCAATCGCCTGCAGTGGATTCGGTCGTGAATTTCAGTCCCTTATCCTTTGCCTCCTTGCCAAACAGTCTGGTTATAGATTCAAGGATCGTGCCAAGCCTGAAATGGGTTGGCGCCAGGGTTAACTTCTCGGCTTCAAGACTGCTGAGATCCAGTACGTTATTGATGATCAGAAGCAAGTTCTCGGAAGATTGCCTGACCTTGTCCAGTTGAGCCTTAAGCGTGGGATCAGTCGCACGGTATAGTGCCAGCTCAGCCATGCCGAGGATGCCGTTCAAGGGGGTGCGAAATTCGTGGCTCATTTTGCTCAGAAAGCTGTTCTTGGCCCGGTTATTGATTTCAGCCATCTCCAGTGCGACAGTTAGCGCCATGGTGCGAATCCGGACTTGATCTTCCAGTTGGTTGCGATGTGCTTCCAACTGATCGCGTTGTGCTTCAACTTCGCGGCGTAGATTTTCTCGCTCAAGCAGATTGCGGATTCGATTCCTGGTAATCTCGATTTTGATCGGCTTGGTGATGTAATCTGCGGCACCCAGTTGCAGACCTGTGTTTTCCGAACTGCTGTCACTCAAGGCCGTGAGAAAGATCACCGGAATGGCTCGCAAGGCTGGAGCTGCCTTGAGTCTACGCAACGTTTCATAACCGTCCATGTCCGGCATCACCACATCCAGCAGGATCAGATCTGGCGGGGATTTTGCTGCCATGCTCAAGCCTTTGGCGCCAGAGGATGCGAGTTGCATATCGAATTCCCCATGCAGGGCGGCGCCCAGCGTTTGGAGATTGCTTGGCGTATCGTCGATAGCCAGGATTCGCGGTTGGTGCCTGTTCATGAGCTTAATCCTTCCAGCCGTGCGCGAATGCGATCGGACGTAAATGTATTAATGTTTCTTCAAAATTCAAATCGTCAAGCAGCGGCGCGATTCGGGAAAGCTCTGCCGCCACCTCTGCCGTAATGAGCGCCCCTTGCAGCATTCTGAATTGGGGAATGGCGCCAAATCTGCTTTCCGATAGCAATATTTCAAGCTGGCGATAAATCGGAGCGGGCAGCGTGGTGGGCTCAATAACAGACGGTGTGCCGTCCTGAGCCGAAATCCATTCCTGCAACTGTGCATCGAGTAGCCGATGTTTTTCCTGCAAATCACTCAGCAACGCATTATCGAGGTTCCCGCCAGCCTTCAAGTTTTTGTCACTCTCAAGTAAAAGTTGTGCCAGTTGAGTACCGCCAACCTGTGCCACGACCGCTTTCAGTGTGTGCACCAGCCTTATGGTGCTTTGACGGTCATTACTTTCAACGGCCTGAAGTAATTTGTCGAAGCTTGA
>CAIRBC010000126.1 GCA_903876685.1 uncultured Nitrosomonadales bacterium
CATGGCAATGATGCCACCCCTTGTAATGAAACCGCCATGTCCGTTTCCCTCTCCCCATCCCTCTCCCGCAAGCGGGTGAGGGAGAGTACGATCGCTACGCGTGTTTCACGTTAACATCTCTGCTTATCGCGTGTCCTTGCTTGACCTGATACAGACCGCTTTAACTGCCGAAGGCCGCCACCAGCGCCGCAATCATATAGGCATGATCCTGTACACCAGCGCTTTCGCGGACACTATGCATTGCCCACATCGGCGAACCGACATCGACACTGGCAACCCCTAATTGTGCCGCGACGATAGGGCCGATGGTACTACCACACCCCAGGTCGCTACGATGCGCATATTGCTGATAAGGCACCCCTGCCCTTTCGCAAATTCTCATAAAACGAGCCGCTGTCTCAGCGTTGGTGGAATAGCGTTGATTAACATTGGATTTGATGACTGGCCCGCCATTTACCATCACTTTATGCCCTGGTTCATAGGCAGCCGGATAATTCGGATGATAGGCATGCGCCATATCTGCACTGATGAAAAAGCTTCCCGCCATAGCACGTCGTCGATCTTCTTCATCCAATTTCGCCTTAAAACAGATGCGAGCCAGCACATCAGTGACAAAGCTGCCGCCGGCTCCGTTAGCGCTTTCACTGCCTACCTCTTCATTATCGAAAAAGGCTGCCACACAGGTGGCTGTCGGCTGCGCTATGTTCAACAGCGCCGTCAAGGCTGCATAGGAGGAGGCCAGATTATCCAACGGGCTATCCGCAATAAACTCCTGGTTTGCTCCCCATAAACAACCCTTCTGCACATCATAAACATTCAACTCGAAACTCAGCAGGTCTGCTGCATCCCGCTGTACGGCATCTGCCAATAACTTGCGCAACTGCGCATCTGCATCAACTCCATCGCACAGTTGACTCAAGATCAGCGGCAGCTCCGTCTGCCGATTCAACTTCAAACCCTGTTCATTCACCTCCCGGTTCATATGAATCGCCAGATTAGGCAGTCGCAGCAAAGGTCGCTCGATACAAAGCAGTCGCGTTTCCTGCTGCGTTGCGCTGCGAAACACGGCACGCCCCGCCAGACTCAAGTCCCGGTCGGCAAAGGAGGCCAGTATGGGTCCACCATAGACCTCGACCCCCAACCGCGTAATACCCTCACCAGCCATTGCAGCCTTCGGCTTGAGCCTTAACCCCGGAGAATCGGTATGTGCGCCGACGATGCGAAAACCAACATCAGCTATCGACTG
Source organism: uncultured Nitrosomonadales bacterium (assembly GCA_903876685.1). GTDB lineage: Bacteria > Pseudomonadota > Gammaproteobacteria > Burkholderiales > Gallionellaceae > Gallionella. Next base: position 1,247 of record CAIRBC010000126.1, read on the forward strand.
ACTTCCCAGCACAAAAGCAATCAGCGACGCCCCTCCGCGTACTACGTAATAGCGTCCACCCTGTGCGATCTGCCACCGCCCGGTCTCCTCCAGCAAGGTAAATCCATTCTCTAGCAGTTGCTTCTCGGCACTCGCCACCGCATGCCAGGGACTGGGACTGGCATCAATAAAATCAATTAGCTCTCGCGCTGCGGTACTGGCTTCTACAATCAAGGTCATGATAACTAACAGTGAAAATCAAGAGAGCGTGAGTATACAAGAGTGCCGGTGCAAGCACCTTGAACGATAGCTAAAATTCAAAAATACAATTAATTTCAGCCCTCACGAAAACATAGTATGAGATCACAACGTCAGGCTACGCCTTCCGTACCACCCCGCCCTGCGGGCACCCCTCCGATGGAGGGGAATATATTCGCTCAACAATTTTCCTCACAATTCCTCTCCTGCGGGCACCGCTCCGATGGAGGGGAATATATTCGCTCAACAATTTTCCTCACAATTCCCCTCCTGCGGGCACCGCTCCGATGGAGGGGAATATATTCGCTCAACAATTTTCCTCACAATTCCCCTCCTCCGGAGGGGTGCCCGCCAGGGCGGGGTGGTTGCTCAAGAATAATAATTGGGGGCTATTACCTGACGTCTCCCTACACCGAAAAATGCGCCACTTCCAGATGCAATTCTGCTGCAAGCTTTTCAAGTCTGCTGGCAGCCGAGGATACTTCAGCAACCGCCTCACTACTTTTCTCGGTCATCTGCGCGATTCGCTCAACATCATTGGCGATATCGGTACTGGCATTGCGTTGTTCACTCAGGGTTGCAGAAATATCGCTGATCGCATTCAAGACGCTCGTTGAACTATCATTAATTTGTTGCATCGATTTACCTGCCTGCTCCGCCTTCTTGACCACCTCAGACACCATCTTGTTTCCTTCCAGCATGACACCGGCGGCTGTCTTGGTTTCCGCTTGAATTGAAGCAATCATCCGGGTGATTTCCAATGCTGAATTGGTGGTACGTTCTGCAAGTTTACGCACTTCATCTGCCACCACCGCAAATCCCCGCCCCATTTCACCCGCCCGCGCCGATTCTATCGCCGCGTTCAGCGCCAGCAGGTTAGTCTGGTCAGCCACATCCTTGATGACAGCGGCAATGCCACTGATTTCCTGCGCCTGATGCCCTAGAATGCCCATCTGATCGGAAGCATTCTTGACAACTTGGGCGACCTGCTGAATTTCTACCACGGCACTTTGAACTTCTGCTACCGCAGTATGAGAAAAGTCACCTGACAAGGCGGCTTGCCGTGATACTTGATTGGCATTTGTCGAAACCTGATCAATGCTCACGGTAAATTGTTCCACTGAGGCGGCTACCGAGGAGGTGGATTCAGTCTGCTGATTGGAACTGGTTAATACTTGCGCAGCCGCCGCAGCCAGTTGCAGTGCGGCACTTGCAACCAAATTTGAACGATCGCGGGTGCGCTGTACAATCGTCTGCAATTCCCGAATAAATGCATTGACGCTCCCGGCGATTTCACTCAGTTCATCTTTGCCCAGTTCCGGGAGCCGCTGAGTCAGATCGCCTTTTTGGAGTGGTACAAGTTTTAACTGTATTCCGCTTAACCCTGCCTGTAGAGACAAGGCCAGTTTTATAACGGCCGATATATTAAGCAATGACACCAGCGCTACCAGCACCACAATTTCCCAATAAGTGCGGTCGGAAACTTCTGCGGATTTAGCATTTGCATTTACCATATCCTGTTGACGTTCAGCAATAAATTTTTCGAGCGCTCCCTGGAAAGGCTTGAATTCCTGATTATACAAAGGCACCAATTTTTCGTTGGCAGCTTTGGGATCGCTGGCGGCCAATTTTATCAGCGCCAGCGATTCCTGATCATAATGACTCCATTGACCCAGAAGTTTTTTAAGTGTCTCTCTGACTTCAACTCTTTTAATCGCATTTACCGCTTTACCACCATGCAGCTCAATATTCTTTTCCGCATCGACAAATACATCTCTGGTTTCTTTCATGGTTGGATCAAGCATGATCGAGGACATGGCGCTGGCTTTGATTTCCTCCATATCGATGACATATAACTGCCTGCGTTGGGTGGTTTCTTCAGAATCACGGATCGCATTCAGCCCTGAAACGATCACAATGAATATCAACCCGAGCCCGGTCAAGGTCAGAATACTAAGATACTTGAGTTTTGTTTTAATGTACATTTTGTATCCCTTCATCCTGTTATTTTAAAAAAATCCAAGAAAATGAGTATCAATGATCATTGAAAATTGGTCAATGGCGAATTATCAATCGCCTTCAAGGAAATCTCGCCTGGCCAAACATTATTTTTGCAGCGCTTATCGAAGCTCATTCCTGCAATACGGTCAAGAATGACGGGAATGCTCCCAGATTACTGTAGTGCTACGCTCACAACAGAAATATCATCATGTGCCAAAACGCCATTCAGCATCGTGTCTAGTACTGATTTGAGACGCTGGTGAGAATTATCCTTGCCCAGGGCAGCAACCACTTCCTGTTCGGACAGAGTAGATCCTTCAGCATTCTCGGCTTCGGTCAAACCATCCGAAAACATCAACAAGGTCAGTGGTTCGTTGCACTGCCAGATAACGGTTGAAGGATCGAATTGATCGGCAGCAAGCACACCAAAGGCACAGTGCCGTGAGTCAAAACGCCGAACAATATGTCCGCTATGATCAACGACCAGCACACTCGGAATGCCTCCATTCCAGATTTCCAGAAGGCCGTTGTTCCAGTCGATGCGTGCCAAAGCAACGGCGACAAAATGACCCATCGGCAGCAGTTTGCGAATCTCGGTATTCATGCTCAAGGCCATCGCCGACAAACTGTACCCTTGATTGCCCATCGTCGCGAACATTTGCGACAAAGGCAAGGCGGGCAATGCCGCTGCCAGTCCGTGCCCCATATTATCAGCAAGCAAAACGTAGGTATCACCGGATATGGAATGCCGAACCAGCGCCATATCGCCGGAAAAGCGACTAGCCGGCCAAAGCGATATTGTTACGCGCGGATCGTCAATCGAATGTACTGAAAGCATCCTTCCCATCAGACGTTCGGCTAATTTCTGCTCGTGCTCAGATTGGGCGTGGTAGTTGGCGAGACTCTCCTGCATCCGGGAGATGCGCTGCATGGCTCGCATCTTGGCAAATAATAAAGTGATATCGACCGGTTTGATCAAATAATCATCACCACCCGCTTCCAGACCGGCAACGATTTCGCTACTGGAACCGAGTGCGCTCAGAAAAATGATCGGCACCCAGCGGGAGCCTGCTCGTGTGCGAATCTGACGTGCGGCTTCCAGTCCATCCATGCCAGGCATCATCACATCCATGAGAATAACATTGGGAGACTCAAGGGTGTAACGTTCAATAGCAACTTCTCCGCTATTTGCAGAAATCACCTGGTAACCTGCCTTCTCAAGCGGAATCTTCACGACCAGGATATTGGTCGGGGTATCGTCTACAATCAGTATCTTGAGTGCGTGCCCGCCACTAGTTTTTTGCATCATATTGTTTAAAGCTTCTATTCTCAATGTTCATTTTCATATTATCACACCTGCAAGCTCCGTAGCCACTCCGGAAAAGCCTCAGTTAACGCCTGATAATCCATTCTCAGCGAGGCTATTTCGGCGCTATCAGGAACAACCCCACTCTTTAAACGCGCTTCGGCCTGCTTGAGGCTAGCGGCGAAACGCATCCCTCCAAGCTGCACGGCCAACCCTTTCAGGCTATGTATTAAGCGCTGCACGTCCTTTAGCCTCGCGTTTTTAATTGCCTCATCCAGCTGAACGAAATAGCCTGAAATGTCTACCATAGCAGATTGATAGATCATTTTAGCCATTTCCTGATCATGCCCCAGCGGCGACAACAAGGCTTTTTCATCAAATATCGGCAAGAGGTCTGTCGATAGCGGATTAGTCGCTTGCGCCGGTAATGGCGTGTTAGCGCCGGGTAGCCAGCGAGCCAACCGACCCGCCAACTTCTCAAGGTCGATGGGTTTTGCCAGAAAATCGTCCATGCCAGCCGCCAGACAACGCTGTTGATCTTCTTCGAAGGCATCCGCAGTCAGGGCAATGATTGGTCGACGGGCATGGCTAGTGCTTGCCTCCCATTGACGAATCTTTTCGGTGGCAACCACACCATCCATATTTGGCATCTGCACATCCATCAGAATCAGATCTACCGCACTACCCGCCGTAATAGCTTCAACAGCTTCGAAACCATCATTCGCGAACATGAACTTCAGACCCAATTTATTCAGCACCGCGCTGATTACTTTCTGATTGGTGGAATTGTCTTCGGCGACCAGCAACGTTCCTGATGACGACAAAGGTACTCTATTGGACTCTGTTAGCGCTACTGACTCTGCTGACGTTGCTGACGTTGCCCATTCTGCGACCAAGCTCATTGCCTTATCCTCTACTGCCGCCTTGGCGACGAGACCGGCCTTGATGCGAAACCAGAAACGTGAACCTGCTCCGGGTGAACTGTCAACCCCAACCGTTCCTCCCATCAACTCGGCCAGACTGCGCACGATCGAAAGTCCCAAGCCGGTTCCCCCAAACTTCCGCGTATTAGAACTGTCAGTCTGCGAGAAGGGTTGAAACAATAGCGACAAATTCTTTTGCTCGATGCCAATGCCGGTATCCTTGACGGCGAACTCCAGAAGCGCCGTTGATTCATCGCGCGTCACTTCCATTGCTTCGATGCGCACCGAGCCTTGCGCGGTAAATTTGATGGCGTTGCTGGTCAAGTTGGACACCATCTGCCGCAAGCGATGCAAATCACTCAGATAGTGCTGTCCCGGAGACCCGCTCCAGGCCGCTTCAATTCGCAAACCCTTGTTGCCGGCAGCCTCCATAAACAATGCCTGGGTTTCATGAAGAATCTGATCAGGGTCAATCAGGCCGGATTCGAGCTCCAGCTTGCCCGCCTCTACCTTTGATAAATCCAGTATGTCATTGAGCAGAGTCAACAACGTTTGGCCGGAATTGAGAATGACTCGCGTATAATCCTGCCGTTCTGCCTCAGCAAGCTTCGGCGTCAGCAGCAATTGCGCCATACCCAAAATACCATTCATCGGGGTACGGATCTCATGGCTCATGGTAGCCAGGAAACGGCTCTTGGCAATATTAGCCGCTTCGGCTGACGCTTTCGCATGGTAGAGTTCGGTGACATCCATCCTGAAGCCGACCGTATGGCCGGACGGCGTGCGCCGCTCGCTGATTTTCAGCCAGCGTCCGTCGGTGAGTTGCTGGATCAGTTGCTGATCACCGCTACGATGTAGCGTCAATCGTTCGGCGATCCACTGCTCTTCACGGCCGATAGCCGCCACATACTGTTGTCGCTCGACGCCATAACGAATGATTTCTTCAAAGGTACGCCCCAGTACGATGGCAGGTGCCGAAGCGGCGTAAACCTCCCGGTATTGCTCGTTGAAGAAGGCGAGCCGATCCTCCGCATCGAAAATCACAAACGCTTCACCAATGGTCTCAATTGCCGAGCGCAACAACAACTCGGCCTGAAGCAATTTTTCTTCTGCCTGGCTGCTCTCTGTAATATCCTGATGGGTACCGGACATGAGCAAGGGCATTCCGTCCTCCGTCCAACTGACCACCTTGCCTCGAAACAGGACCAGAACCCAATGACCATCCTTGTGACACATCCGAGCTTTAGACTCGTAATAGGGGATATTCCCGTCGAAGTGTTGTTCCAACAACTCATTTAACTGCAGCAGATCGTCCGGATGCAGTCGATTAGTCCACTGGTCTATCGTGATCGGTTCAAGCTCTTTCAGCGTATAGCCAAATATTTCCGCACAGCGTTCATTGAATACCACCTCCCCGGTCTGGATGTTCCATTCGATCGTACCTACATGAGTGGCGTCGATAATATCGGCGAGACGGCGGCGCTGATCGACGATTTCCAACTCGTGCTGCTTTCGCTGCGTAATATCGTTAAAAGAACTGACCACCGCAACCGGTTTACTATTACCTGGCTGAAACATCGGCTGTGTATTGACACTGATCCAGCATAAGCCGCGTAGCGGCGAATTCACTCCCATGACCTGATCCCGTAACGGCAATCCGGTTCTGAGTGTGACCATTGCTGGATGCTCGTCGCCTGGCAAGGGGGAACCATCTTCTCTAATCGCTTGCCACTCAGGATTAACAGAGGTTCTCCCGAGCAGTTCATCGTAACTAATTCCCAAGATCGATGCAGCGGACTGATTCGCTTCAATGATCTTGCCGTCAGCGTGCTGGAACACCAAACCTTCCGCTACCGCCGAGAAAATGCTGCGCAGATTCTGCTCGCTTCGGTTACGCCTGATTTCAGCGATGCCCAACAGGCAGAGAAATAACCCCGATACGACCAGCAACAACCACGCATTGGCTCTCCATCCCTCTAAAACATCATCCTCGGCAATACCGAGTGTAATGAAAAATGGAAACGATCCCACTTTTCGGTAGCCGTAGAGTCGGGTAATCCGGTCTACCGGTGATGCTAACGGACCCAGCGTGCCAAAACTGGAACCCTCCATTACGGCCTGTCTGATTCCCAGCGCGGGAACCGGCGTATTATCAATTTCAAGGGGGCCAGGAACACGTATCACGACAGCGCCGTTATCCAGGCGGCGCAAGGCAACCGAACCTTGCTTGCCTAGATTAATACTGTTGAATTGTTCGCGGATATAGCCTATCTCCAAAACAACCACGGCGACACCGAGCCAGTCACCATTCGCTGCATGAACCGGCTTGACTGCAAAGATGAAGGGACGCCCCGTCAAGCGACCTGACAGCACTTCTGAATAGAGGGTCGAACTGGTCGGTTGCGACTTGACCTGACGAAAAAATTGACGATCGGCGATATTGAAGGAGGTGTCGGCTGGATTACTGGAATAGAGTAAATCACCGTTAATATCAAAATAACGTAACCCCAGGGCGGAAGGAATGGTTCCGAGTAAATTTTTAAGCCAGTGAGAAGTGGCTGCTGAATAATGCGCCACCTTGCTCATGCTCATCGCCTGGGAAGCAATTTCTGAAGCCATCAGTGAAAGCGTGTATTCCGATGCCGTCAGATCCGTTTTTAGCTTAGACTCCAGTATAAACGTCAGATTATTAGCTTCAACTTTAGCCTGTTGCTGAACCGTGTTATAGGACGAATAAAGTTCGTAGCCGACCAACAGCAAAAACACCAGCGCGATCAGCCAAACAGATCGACTTCTCCTGAATCGATCATGGAACGTGGTTACACGGCTTTGGTTTTCTGGAGCGGACACAATCAACATTCTCTAACGTTAGCACACTATTTTGAAATCCTGGCTATTCATGGTCGAAGCGGTACTGACCGCATTTGAACCCAAAACCGCTGAAGCAGAATTTTCAACGACTGGCAACAGAAAATCACAGCAATTGATTTAATACCCACACTGTACTACAGACTAAACAGCTTTGCCAAAAATTGCAGCCATTATTTTAAAACAAAATTTGCAGTTTCAACCAACTACCACCTGATTACGCCCGGAATTTTTAGCTTGATAGAGTGCATCGTCGGCGCGTTTAATCAGTTGATTGATCAGCGCGTCGGCCTCACTCAGCCCGGCAAGTCCGATGCTGACGGTATATTTTAACTCGCCCCCCGCCAGTTGCATGGCACTGGCCTCGACATTACGGCGCAGCCGTTGTGCCACGTCCAGCGCAATATGAATGTCTGTATTAGGCAGAATGGCAACGAATTCTTCGCCACCATAACGACATACAATATCTATATTTCTCAGGGAATTCCGGAAGACCACGGCAAATGCCTTCAACACTTCATCGCCAATCGCGTGACCATAGGTATCGTTGACCGCCTTGAAATGATCGATGTCCAGCATCATCAGCGATAGCGGGGTACCAGTTCTTTTAGCACGGCTGATTTCCTTCTCACCCTGCTCGAAGATTTGTCGACGTATCGACAAACCCGTCAGATAATCGGTGGTCGCCATTTTCCGCAATTCCTCTTCAAGCAGCTTTCTTTGCTCGATTTCGCTGACCATTTCCTGGTTAGCCTGTTCCAGCACTTCACCCGCGATGGAGAGCAATTCCGACTTTTCCTGCAACTGATGGGTACGTTCCTCTACTTTCTTTTCGATGTTCTGGTAAAGCTGTGCATTTTCAATCGACACGCCAATCTGCGTGGCAATCAAGTTCAAAGTTTGCAACCGCCCCGGGGTGAAGGCATCGGTGGTGATGTCATTTTCCAAATAAAGAATTGCAAATATTTCCCCCAGCTTGATCACCGGCATACAGAGTATCGACTTCAACTTATGTTCCAGCACATAAGGATCCTGGGTAAAAATCCCGACGCTGGCCGCATCGCCCAGCACGATGCATTGCTTGGTGCGATTCACATAATGCACGATTGACTTGGCGAGACTCTGCGATGCCTCGACAGGAATCGACAACAAATGACATTCCTTGTCTCTGGCAACATCAATTTTTGAAGCAATAATCAGTTGATTATTCTCCTTCATGATCAGGCAACCGCGTTGAGCACCGGCATTTTCAATGACGATCTCCATGGATTTTTCCAGCAACCGCCCCAGGATGATCTCACCTGAAATAGCCTGTGAAGCCTTGAGTATCGAGGCGACATCAAAACCGGCAGAGGCGTGCGGAGCGGTGGAGGTGCCCGCATGGTAAGACTGCATCGCTCTGGATACCGGTAAGGCATGTACCCGCATAATTTCCTCGGCCAGCGCACTTGCCCCCCAGTGCTGATAACAGCGACTGGCATGGATCAAATAGAGATGCGCAAAATCTTCCTTGCCGAAACCAAACCAGAAACCAGCCGCCAGTTCGTTTGCCAACGCTTCATTCTGGATAAAGTCACTATTGACCGCCGCACTGATCGCCAGATCATAGCCCCTGATCGCGTCTACATCGCGACCGGTGATCCTGGCTATTTCCGCCTCGACCAGCAGATATTTATGCAAAAAATTATCCGCACAATTATCGGCCCAGCACTTCATCTGTACCTGATTTTGCTCAATGCGCTGCAGGTATTGCTTTTTGATCAAAGCATCTTTTGCCGGATAAAGCGCTGCCAGAATCAGGCTATGGTAAAAATTATATTCGGCAATGGTACTGGTACCGCGTATATGATCGATTATATTTTCCGCCTGCACGATACTAGACAGAGCCTGTTCAAAATTTTTATGCAGATAATGCACTTGCGCCTGCAGGGTCAGAAAGTAACATAGTGCCGCCAGATTGTGCGCCTTACAAGAGTGCACAAATTGTTTTTCGCTAAGTCCTTCGATGTCAAAACACAACTTGTCGCCTGTCAGCCCGCTGAGATTAGCGATCGCCAGCTGAAATCCCTGTATGGTATCTATCGGCATCTGGTGCTGGGCTTTTTTAACAAAGTCCATGAACTGCTCCAGTTTCCGGGATAAGCGCTCCAGGCGCATCCCCTTGTTATACAGATTGGCTGCGGCAAAACCCAGCAGATAACCCGCATACAACAAATCACCGCTGGCCACGCCCGCCTGGTAGCCCTGCTCAAACACCCCGTCGCCTTCCTTGAAAGGTTGAGTCCAGTGCAACAAAAATGCGGTATAAATATAGCTGCCACGGCACTTCTGCACCGGATCAGCATAACGCTCGCTCATTTTCAATCCCAGCCTGCAAAACTCATTGCCGGTATGGTAATCATGCAACACCGAACTCAGCACATGCGCATAACTCACATAGCCCTTGGCCGATTCATGAGCATGCCCATAAGTGAGTGAAAGATTGGTCATCATCGCGGCAATCACACTATACAACTGTGGATCAGCCATATAGGCGGCAGGCTGAATTTCCATGAGTATGCGCATCGCCGCCTGATGTTCAGGAATGACCATCTCCGGCGAATTAATCAGCGCTTCAATCTGCCGATCCCCGAGATTGGCTTTGGCCTGCCAGACCTGCGCGTGCAACACGGCCTCCAGCGCCTTGTCCGGCAGTTGGATGCCGAGCAGTTGCAGCGCCGCACGGCCGGTATCGATGCCCTTTTGATAATCCGCAGTAACGGTGTATTGATAAATAAGCATGCCATACAACTCCAACTGGCAAAGCACCGGGCTGTTTTTTTGCAACAACCAGGCGATGATTTGTTGCGACTTCTGGTAATCTCCATTGAGATATTCTGCTTCAGCCGACTCTTTGTGCAGGGAAAAACACAACGGATATTCCACTTCCCAGGCATTGTCCGGCAAATGCGCGATGCCAGCATTAAAATATTGTCTTGCCGTGGCATAGGCAGTATTTTTCTTGGAATGCTGACCAGATAGCAGATTCAAACGGGCTACCCGGAATTTTTTCTGGGTGTCCAGCAATAAGGGACTCGCGATATTCAGATGACTTAGCGCAGCAATCACCGCTTCGATTGGGGCAGTGTCAGACAAGAATTGCAACAAAATTTCACCTATATGCAGATGCAGGCCTTGCGGCTGCTTGATCAGGCTATAGGCTGCCTCATAAATCCGGTCATGGACAAAATTAAAGTGGCGTCCACCCTGAATAATCATGCCGATGCTAAGCACCGGTTGCAAATCTTCGCGAATTTGTGCCTGGCTATCGGCCGCCACCAGTGCCAGAGTTTCAATTTCCCAGGTACTGCCGAGACAGGCCGCCAGCTTCAGCGTATTGCGGGTTTGTTCCGGGAAGTTGCTCAACTTTCTGAGCATCAACTCGGCGACGTTATCGGTAGCCTGCATAGCTCTGATTTGCGCCATATCCCACTGCCATCCACCCGGCGGCACAAATTTCAGCAATTGATCTTCACAGATGGTTTGCAGGAACATTTTGACGAAAAATGGATTTCCGTCCGTTTTACGGTACACCTCGGCGGCGACCGGCGCCAGTAGTTCCGCTGTACTGCCCAGCGCATCCGCGATAAGCAGCCGGGTATTTTCCAGATCCAGCGGCCTCAGAGAAATTCTGGCGATATTGCAACCACTTTTTTCGATCTCCTCAATCGCTAGCGCAAAAGGGTGCGACACCTCTACTTCAGTGTCCCGATAAGTGCATACCAGCATAAAGTGATTCTGCTCTGCATCGGTGGCGAGTCGTTTGAGCAAATTGATGCTGGCGAGATCGGCATCATGAATATCATCCAGGAACAGCACCAGATGATGCCTGGCAAACACTCGCACGAATTTGCTAAAGGCCAGATCGAACCTGTTTTTGGTTTCTACCGGCCCCAGCTTGCTTGCGGCGGCTTGCGGGCCGATGATATTGGCCACCGCAGGAATCACGTCAATGATGATTTGTGCATTTTCGCCCAAGCTGGCTAACAGCTCTTCTTTCCAGGCACTAATGCGCAGCTCAGACTCTCCCAGGATGAGCTGAATCAGGCTTTGAAATGCCTGAACTATCGCACTATAGGCCTTGCCTTTATTGAGTTTGTCATAGCTGCCGCAAATAAAATAACCATGTCGCCCCGCCACCGATTTCTGCAATTCACCGACCAGTGCCGACTTGCCTATCCCGGAGTAGCCGCTAACCAGCAACATTTCCGACTTGCCCTGACTGGCCCTTTCAAAGGTATCCAGTAATTGGCGTATCTCGGGTTCCCGGCCATACAGTTTTTGCGAAAACTTGAACTTGCCAGTCATATCGGCTTTGCCCAGCTCAAAGTCTGGAATAGCGCCCAATTCCAGGTATGCGTCGCGACAGTGCTTGAGATCGGCAGCCAGTCCTGCCGCGCTCTGGTAACGATCCTCGGCATTCTTTTGCAACAATTTCAGAATGATGTCCGAAAGCACCGGCGCTATGTCCGGCCTGCGTTTGCAAGGAGATACCGGCAATTTGGCAATATGACTATGAATCAGTTCCAACGGATCCCGTGCAGAAAAAGGCACGCTGCCGCAAATCATCTGGTAAAGCGTGATGCCCAGCGAATAAAGATCACTGCGATAATCAATCAGTCGATTGGTACGCCCGGTCTGCTCCGGGGAGATATATTCGAGCGTGCCACCGGAAGCTTCCAGTTCGATACCCTGAAAGGATTCCAGCTCTGCCTGAGTGGAGATGCCGAAATCCAGGTATTTGATCGTGTAATTTTGCGGCAAAATGGCAATGTTATCCGGCTTCAGATCTTTATGGATCACATGCTTGCGATGGATCACCTCAATGCCGGCAGTGATGTCCACCGCCACATCGAGGAAACGCTGCAACTCCATGCCCTTTTCCGGAATCATCGCAGAAAGCTTAACCCCGCCAAAATCTTCAGAAACAATCGCCAGTCCATTTTGATAAGGTGCCAGCAGATAATATTTGACGACATAGTCGCTGTCGAACTGTGCGCCAATGTTATATTCGTTCCTGAAGCGGTTGCTCAGATCTAACGAAATGAATTTCGCCGTCGGTGCCTTGATGATGACAGGCAGCTGGTCAGCTAACCTGACTCCCCGATAAGCGGAACTATGCGTGCCCTGAGATATTCTCTCCCTGATTTCATAGCCTGGTATGGTAATTGTGCCAAGTTGCATAATAAACTCATCCCGAATTGAATTATCTGATCAGCAATTCCTCAAGCTAAAAGGACCCGTGTTCAACGACGACAGCGCTTCCGGATTTGTCCGGAATAGTTGCAAATTTCAGGAAAAATTGATTTTGCTGCGGTGCTGCAGGAAACCCTACGATTTATTGCGAATGGTTCAAAAAATTACTTTTTGACTGATTATGGAATATCTGTACTGTGGCTATCTGTTGCAAGTCAACAGCCCGCATAGTATCGCTGTTAGATGCCTTCAGGTCAATGGCAGTTTAACACCCCAGCCAAGGATAGCCGCTGGCGGGCTGGAAGCCCGCCCCCCAATCAGGGCTCGGTGGGGGCGGCCATCTTGGCCGCTGGCGGGCTGGAAGCCCGACCCCCAATCATGGCCATCTTGGCCGCTGGCGGGCTGGAAGCCCGCCCACAATCATCGGCTATTGCGCTGTATAGTCTGTAAAACTTCCAGCAACACCTTCTTCCGGATCGGCTTGGTCAGGTGCCCGCTGCAACCTGCATCCAGGCTGCGCTGTTCATCTTCCTTGAGCGCATGAGCGGTCAAAGCAAAGATCGGGGTCGGGAAACGCCCCTGTTCTGCCTCTATACTGCGGATTATTCCCGTCGCCTCGTAACCGCCCATGCCAGGCATCTGCACATCCATGAACACCACGTCATAGCGCTGCGAGCTGAATTTTTCCAGTGCGATTAAACCATTGCCGGCAAGGTCGATATGATGGCCGGTGGTCTTGAGGAACATCTGGAACAGCAATACATTATCCGAATTATCTTCCGCCAGCAGAATGTTTAGCCGACGTTGAACCGTCTCATTGGCCAGCGGTTGCGGCGCGTCGCGCGGAACCTCTGTTACCTTGGAATGCTCGCTGCTGTTAATGGGCTGGTTGACTTGCGGCAGACGCACACTGAAATAAAATGTGGAGCCATCCCCTTCCTGACTCTCAACCCAGATTTTCCCACCCATCAGCGTGACCAGGCGTCGAGTAATGCTCAACCCAAGGCCGGTGCCGCCAAAACGACGAGTGGTGCTGGTGTCGGCCTGCGAAAATGCCTCAAATATAAGCTCCTGTTTGTCTGCAGGAATACCGATACCGTTATCCGACACCGAAAATTGTAACAGCTCGCCCTCCAGCGGTTGTACGCGAATCACAATCTGCCCCTGACTGGAAAATTTAATCGCATTACCCAGCAGATTGGTCAGACACTGCTTGAGCCGATTAGCGTCGCCATAAACAAAATCCGGAACAGCTTGCTCGATATCCAGTACCAACTCGCCACCCTTGGCGGTAGCACGCACGGCGTGCAGTTCAAGGAGTTCCTTGAGTGTCCGTATCAGCGAAAAATCGCTCTCATCCAGTGCCAGTTGTCCTGCCTCAATTTTTGACATATCCAGAATGTCATTAATCAATTCCAGCAGGTTTCGTCCCGCATTCTGGAAAATCAGCACATACCTGCGCTGCTCTTCACTCAGCTCAGTCTCGGATAATATTTCGGCCATACCCAGCACGGCATTCATTGGCGTGCGGATTTCGTGCGACATATTGGCGAGAAAATCACTTTTCGCCTGATTCGACGTTTCGGCGTTGCGTTTGGCCTTTTGCAGCGCTTGCTCGGCCATTTTTCGTTCGATCATCACCGCCAGCGTATCGGCTGCGGTACTCAAGAATCCCTTTTCACCCGCGACATTAGCCTCTCCTTCCAATACATAGGCATTCAATACCCCCAGCAACTCACCACAGGAAATAATCGGAATGCAATAATGTCCCTGTGGTCGCAGACCATCAAAACCAATTTGATACCGTTGATTGTGCTGGTTAAAAAAGGAAACTTCCTGAATAGTGCCCACTTTGCCACACAGACATTTACCGAAGGACTGGTTCGGACAAACGTGCAGCGTACCCTCAGGCAAATTGCGCTGCACGAACATTTCCAGTGATTGTCTATCTTTATCAAACAGGAATATCGCCCCCTTGTCCTGTAAGGAAAAGTAGGGGATCGCAAGAATTAATTCCAGCGATTGCAGCAACATCTCTTGCAATGACAGCGATGACAGCGAAGTATTCAGTATCGTACTCAGCAGGTGCTGGATATGAAAAGCCTGATCAATTGCCTGGATGGCTTTCAGTCGCTCGCTGACATCCTGAAATACCACTACCGCCCCTACCCGCTTTGCTCCATCCAGTATCGGCGACGACCAGTATTCCACAGGCAAACTGGTTCCGTCTGCACGCCAGAAATAATCAAGCTCCTGATGATGGGTGACTCCTTCTTGGAGGGTCTGATGAATCGGACAGGCCTCCTGCGCAAATTCGTAGCCATGTAGCGTCTGGTAATGTGTCCGTTCATGAATGTTGAACCCGATTAACGCCTCCGCCTTGCAGCCAAGCATATCCAGACCAGCCTGATTGATGAAGGTGGTGTTTCCAGCTATGTCGACACCAAATATTCCCTCCATTGTGGACTGAAGCAGCAACATATTTTGGTAGCTGAGACGTGTGGATTCGTCACGCTCCGTTTCCGCCTTGATAAGCGCCTGTCGCAATTGCTGCTGTCCCTCGATATTAAAAATTCGCAGCATATACGCGATCAGGCAAGTCACTAATACTGCGCAAACAGCGCGAAACAGTTGCACTGGCGCACCCAGCGCCGTCTGAAACATTTCCTGATTAAGCCAACTGGCCGGAAACCAGGAGGCACTAGGCACCACCAAGCCGCTAAACACGCCATAGGCGACAAAAACAATCGCCAAAACATGACAAGCATGATTGATGAGAATGAACTCCTGATGCTTCAACACCGGTTGTACCCGAAAACGCGAATACAACATAAAGCCCGTACCCGCTAGCACTGCACCGGGAAAGCCGACCAGATATCTGGAAAAGATCACCAGTGACTCAATTGAATTGATGGATAAGGTGGCTGCAATCAGCACCAGCATCACCAGCAAACCAAATACGCCAGGTCCAAGCAACCAGATGACAATCGCTACTCGTGCTCTATCCGGTAGCGAGTCGGCAACGATACGACGACCAAATTCGTACAAAAACAGGAAAGAAACCAGCAATACCCAAGGTTTGGCGGCGGTTAGCAGCACATTCGCACCGTGCAATACCGTCCACAGCTCCATCAATTCAAAAAAGCCATGAATAATGCCAAATACCCCCAGCAGCCAGATGAAACCGGCCAGGCTTAATCGGCTCCCGACTCGCGGCTGGACAAAAATGACCAACCCTATCGACAGCAAGGCTAATGCATAAGTCAGGTAAATGACATCCATGATTACAAGTCTATTATTGTTGAATACGACACGATCAGCAAACTCCGGATAATACCATTGTTGTATTATATCGCGGCACCTCAACGCTAACGTAAAAAATTGCAACCCTTGAACCAGCAGATTACAATCGAACAAACAATGGGAGAATATGTATGTGTGAATTGCTTGGCATGAACAGCAAGCTGCCAACCGATATCTGTTTTTCGTTCAAAGGATTTCAGGCAAGGGGCGGAGGTACTTCCGTGCATGCAGACGGCTGGGGCATTGCTTTTTTTGAAGGACGCGGCTTGCGTACCTTCCACGATCCCAATCCTTCCTGCCAGTCACCGATTGCGCAATTGCTCAGCGCTTATCCGATTCGCTCTACTAATGTGGTCGCCCATATCCGTAAAGCCACCCAGGGTGGGACAAGCCTGGAGAATACCCACCCTTTTCAACGTGAACTTTGGGGACGACATTGGGTTTTTGCCCACAACGGAACCTTGAGCGGCTATGCCCCCCCGTTGAGCGGCCGATTCCTGCCGGTGGGATCGACCGATAGCGAACTGGCTTTTTGCTGGATATTGCAACATTTGCATGACGAATTTGGCAATCATCCGCCTGACAGGGCTGTGTTGTTTGAACGTCTCAGGCAGTCTGCGATTGAACTCGCCGGGTATGGGGCAATTAATTTCATTTTATCGAATGGCGACTGTCTGTATGCGCATTGTTCGACTAATTTGAATTATCTGGTGCGGCAAGCGCCTTTTGCACGTGCGCATTTGAAAGATGAGGATATCAGCATGGATTTCGCAGCGGTGCTGTCGCCGGATCACCGTACAGTGGTGATTGCCACTACACCGCTGACGGACAACGAGCAGTGGATACGCATTCCTGCCGGTAGCTTGTGGTGCTTCGAAAATGGCGAAATTATCTCTCGCGCCGATACGGTTGCGGGTACCAACCATCCCTTGACGGGTAATTCGGCTTGCGGAACGCTATAAGCGGAAATGTCGGGTTACGGCACAAAAAACGCGCCTAACGGACATGGCAATGATGCCACCCCTTGTAATGAAACCGCCATGTCCGTTTCCCTCACCCCATCCCTCTCCCGCAAGCGGG
>CAIRBC010000127.1 GCA_903876685.1 uncultured Nitrosomonadales bacterium
AATCGGTCTGAAACGTGCCATTATTTTCTCAGTTATCTTTATGATTGCATTAGTAATTATAACATTCTACTGGGTGAAATTGGGGCATTTCAAGGGTAAAAGTCGAAAAATGGAAGAGGGTTAAGTCCGACAGGCTGCTAGGCGTGCGATGACTTCGCGGACCTCATAAGGTTTTCGGGTATCGAACGGAATAAGGCCGTAAATCTCGGCAGGATCATAAAGCGGCTCTTCGGCAGACAGCAGATCTAGTTGGACTGTCTTGACCCGATTCAGCGTGCCTACGATGCGGCGCGCGATATTCAGGGCATGGGTGTCATTTTCCGCCAGATGGTCTGCGACTCCCGAGATGCGGGTATGCACATCACCTCCGCCCAGCTCTTCGGTGCTGACGATTTCTCCGGTCGCCGCCTTTACCAGCGGCGGCCCGCCGAGGAAGATGGTGCCCTGATTTCTGACGATAATGGTTTCGTCGCTCATGGCTGGCACATAGGCGCCGCCTGCGGTGCAGGAACCCATCACCACGGCAATCTGCGCAATTCCCTCGGCAGACATATTGGCCTGGTTATAGAAGATGCGCCCAAAATGTTCACGGTCTGCAAACACTTCATTTTGCATCGGCAGAAAGGCACCTCCGGAATCCACCAGATAGACGCAGGGAAGTCGGTTCTGCAGCGCGATTTCCTGGGCTCTCAGGTGCTTTTTAACGGTCATCGGGTAGTAGGTGCCGCCTTTTACCGTAGCATCGTTGGCCACGATCATGCACTCGATGCCGTTCACCCGGCCCACACCCGTTATCACACCCGCCGAGGGTGCTTCGTTGTCGTACATCCCAAATGCAGCCAGTTGTCCGATTTCCAGAAAAGCAGTGCCCGGATCGATCAGATGATCGACACGGTCACGGGTCAGCAACTTGCCGCGCGCCAGATGTTTGGCGCGCGCAATTTCGTCTCCCCCCAGCGTCACGGTGGCGACCTTGGCTCGCAGGTCTTCTACCATTTTTTTAAGTGCCACCGCATTCGCCTGAAATTCCGGTGAGCGCGTGTTGATGGCAGACTTGATGGTGGTCATCTCAGGCAGTCTCCGCAAACAACTCTCTACCGATCAACATCCGGCGAATTTCGCTGGTGCCAGCCCCGATCTCGTACAGCTTGGCATCCCGCCACAGACGGCCGGTTGCATACTCGTTGGTATAGCCTACCCCGCCGAGAATCTGGATGGCTTCTCCGGCCATCCATGTTGCTTTTTCAGCGGAATAAAGGATCGCACCGGCCGCATCCTTGCGTAGTCCGCAGCTGTGATCCTGCCGGTCGCAAGCCTGTCCAAGCGCATACACATAAGCGCGACTGGCCATCCAGGTAGTGTACATATCAGCCATCTTGCCCTGCATCAGTTGAAATTCGCCGATGCTTTTACCAAACTGTTTACGTTGGTGCAGAAAGGGAACGACGTTGTCCATGCAAGCCGCCATGATCCCCAGCGGTCCGCCGCATAACACAGAACGCTCATAATCCAGACCGGACATCAGCACTTTGGTACCCTTGCCGACACCCCCCAGCACATTTTCTTCCGGCACTACACAGTCGTCGAAAAACAGCGGATAGGTATTTGATCCACGCATCCCCAGCTTGTCGAGGTGATTGCCATGACTGAAACCCTTGAAACTTTTTTCGATGATGAAGGCGGTTATCCCTTTCGCACCCGCAGCCCTATCGGTCTTGGCATAAACCACTAGCGTGTCCGCATCACCGCCATTGGTAATCCACATTTTTGAACCGTTGAGCACATAATGATCATTTATTTTATCCGCACGCAGCTTCATGCTCACCACATCAGAACCAGCATTGGGCTCGGACATCGCAAGCGCTCCCACTTGATCCCCGGTAATCAGCCCTGGAAGATATTTTTGTTTCTGGGCTGTAGTGCCGTTCCGGTTGATCTGGTTGACGCACAGGTTGGAATGGGCGCCGTAGGACAAACCCACCGCAGCCGAGGCACGAGAGACTTCCTCTAGCGCAATGATGTGAGCCAGATAGCCCATTGCGGTCCCGCCATATTCTTCCTCCACGGTCATGCCATGTAAACCCAGGTTCCCGAGTTTTTTCCACAGGTCGGCAGGGAACAGATTATCCCTGTCGATCGCTGCCGCACGCGGCGCAATTTCCTTCGCGGCGAAGGCCTGTATGGTATCGCGCAGCATTTCAATGGCTTCGCCAAGGTTGAAATCCAGGCTCGGTATAATCATCATCAAATCTCCTCCAGCCATTTGCCGGTTAATAAATCAGGTGCAAACTCATCTTGGTTAGCTTGATTCAGTGTAAATCCGTCGCGGGTATGTTAAACGCCATTAGGGTTGCAATTTGTGCCAAAGGAGAGGGGGCAGAACTGGCTTCCCGTGCGAGGCGCACGGGAAAGAAATAAACAAGGCTTGTTAGCGCAGCGTCAACAGGTAGATGTTTTCCTGCATCCGGGTCAGTCCCGGTTTCCTGAATTGATGGAGGATGTCATGCTGCGACAATAGGCAGAGATCGGCATGATCGTGATAGAGCGCTTCAACTTCCGGCGCAGAAACCGCAAACGGCGGGCCGGACATTTCCGGCTGTGGATAATCGAAGGTAACCAGCAGGATTTGTGTGCCCTGCGGCAGAATATTGACCAGATGGCGCACATACTCTACGCGCATTTCTGTGGGAAGGGCTACCAGCGAAGCACGGTCATATACTGTGCTGACGCCCGTCAAATCCTGTTTTTTCAAGTCAAAGAAATCCCCCAGCAGGATATGGATGTCCTCTGCTGCGTAATGCTCAAATTTATCCCGGCTTGTTTTGTGAGGGCTAAAGTGGGATTCCTGGTAAAACGCCTGTACCGCAATCTCACTCAATTCCACCCCTAGTACGACATGCCCCTGATTGCGCAGCCAAAGCATATCCTGGCTCTTGCCACACAGCGGCACGAACACCGTGCTGCCTTGCACCGGATGCAAGTCCTGCCAGTGCCGGCATAAATAGGGGTTGATCTCGTTTTGATGAAAACGGATTTCCCCTTTCTCCCAACGTTCCATCCAGAAGTCTTTTTTCATGATTGTTTTTCAGTTCAGCTTTGTGTGCAGGCTTTCAAGGTTCAGTCCTGGTCGAATTTCGCCGGGCGTTTCTCGATGAACGCCGTAACCGCCTCAATATGCTCGGGCGTCTTGTGCGCTATCGCCTGGAAGGCGGCGGACAATTCCAGTAGTGTGTCCATCCGCACATGTTGCCCTTCGCGTAACAGGCGCTTGGTCAGACGCAGCGTCAAACCGGGATTGACGGCGATGCGCGCGGCCAGCGCTCTGGCTTCATCCATCAGACTATCTGGAGATACTACCTTGCTGACCAGTCCACAGGCCAGCGCCTGCTCAGCATTGATGGCATCGCCGGTAAAGGACATTTCGGCCGCCTTCGACATACCGACCACCCGTGGCAACAGCCATGCGCCGCCATCGCCAGGCACCAGACCTACCTTGATGAAGCTCTCGGAAAATTTGGCAGTATTGGCAGCGATGCGGATGTCGCACATGCAAGCCAAATCACAACCGGCGCCTATTGCCGCACCATTGACCGCCGCGATCGTCGGCACTTCGAGATTGTACAGCGCCAGTGGCAATCGCTGAATGCCATGCCGGTATTCATCTCTGATCGGCATTGGTGGAATCGCGTCGCGGGAATAGCGCTGCATATCTCTGAGATCGCCCCCGGTACTGAAAGCGGCTCCGGCTCCGGTGAGAATCACCACCTTGATCGTGATATCTGCTTCGATCTGTCTACAGGCCTCCACCAGTTCCTCAACGGCGCTGTTGCCGGTCAGCGGGTTGCGGGTTTCCGGCTGATTCATGGTCAAGGTGACGAGGGCGCCATTGCGCTCAAACTCAAGAAATTTCATATATTAAAGACATTCCGTAATCTTCAAAATTGGTGAAGCCATCAGCCGTGACTACCCTCCGGGTAATTTTATCAGCTTAGGCGAAATTATTGTTTTTTTGCTGTCAGGCAGGCAATCAATACTTGCAAATCCGTCAACGCGGGCAAACATTTTACACCCTGACAAACCCAGGCGCTGACCTC
Organism: uncultured Nitrosomonadales bacterium; assembly: GCA_903876685.1. GTDB lineage: Bacteria > Pseudomonadota > Gammaproteobacteria > Burkholderiales > Gallionellaceae > Gallionella. The sequence goes on from CAIRBC010000127.1 coordinate 4,095, forward strand.
GTGAGAGTAGGGCTTATTAAGCGACTCTGGCAAATCGATCCGTTCTCCCTCCAAGGTAATCACCAGAGTATTGGGCAGATAGTGTAGCGCAAGTTCCTTGCGCCATCGTGCAGAGGCACCGGTACTGCTGCGTAAAATAACGATTTGCGGCGGTTCCAGGAATTCCTGCAGAGTCATTAACAGGGTCATGAAGCCGGAAGGATGCTGTTCCATTTCTGGATAAAACAGTGCCAGAGTGCGCCTCGCCGCTTCGAGATAACGCGGCTCGCCCAGCAGATGGCCGAGGCGCTGCAAGGCGTATGCTGCGATGCCGTTTCCGGAAGGCGTGGCATTGTCGTGACCTGGTTTGGGGCGATGAATCAGTTTTTCATGATCATGGCTGGTGAAATAAAAACCGCCTTGTTGCCGGTCTTCGAATTGCTCCAGCAACCGGTCTGCGAGAGCACAGGCAAACGCCAGGTCAGTCTGACGGAATTCAGCCTGCAACAATTCCAGCAGTGCATCCAGCAACAATGCATAGTCATCCAGATAAGCATTCAGGTGCGCATGACCGTCTTTGCAGGTCGCCAGCAATCTGCCGTCT
>CAIRBC010000128.1 GCA_903876685.1 uncultured Nitrosomonadales bacterium
AGGAAATCGAAGCCTTGCTGGGTTATGGCGGCGATGAAGAAATCATCCACAGGGACAATCTGGTGTTGCTATAAAAAATCGTAGTCGTAGTGTGCGCACCCGATTGAAGGGCTGAAATCATCACCAATGGTGCGCCAGCGCACCCTACGCGCTACCCGTTACACAAACTTCAGAGTCTTCAAAGCAGGATGCGCATCGACAAGTCTATTGCCGCGACATCCTTGGTCAACGCGCCGATGGAAATCCGATCCACGCCCGTTTCTGCAACCTCGCGCACATTAAGCAGTGTGATGCCGCCGGAGGCTTCCAGTTCGGCACGTTTAGCCGTATAGCTCACGGCATCGCGCAACTCCGTCAGGGAAAAATTATCCAGCAACACCAGTCTGGCACCCGCCTGCAAGGCTTCTTCCAGTTGCCGCAAATTTTCTACTTCTATCTGAATTGAAACACCGGAAGGCGTCAGCCGCTGTGCCTCTACCAGCACCGCAGTTATGCCGCCTGCCGCCGCGATATGATTCTCCTTGATCAACACACCGTCATGCAAGCCGATACGCTGGTTATACCCGCCGCCCGTCAATACCGCGTATTTTTGCGCGGCACGCAAACCAGGCAGGGTTTTACGGGTATCCATGATTTTCACACTTGTACCCCTGACAGCATCCACATAGCGACGTACCCGTGTAGCCGTGCCGGACAGAGCTTGCAAAAAATTAAGGGCACACCGTTCAGCGCTCAGCAAGGCGCGGGCATTACCAACCACTTCGCACAATGGTTGGCCGGGTTCAACCACAGCACCATCCGCTACAGTCCAGTCGATTGTACAAGCCGGATCGAGGGTGTGAAAGCTGGCATTAAACCATTCAGTCCCGCATAATACCGCAGACTCTCGCGTAATCACCCGCGCAGTTGCGGGGCGTGACTCCGGTAGCAACTGAGCGGTCAGATCATGCTCAAGCAACGTCGCATCGCACTTCCCCGTCCCGTGAGAGCCAGGCAGCAGATCCTCTTTTAATGCAGCAGTGACATTGTCCAGTACCAGCTGAGTATAACTTTGTTTCATGGCGCGTATTCCGATCCGTATGAATTAGCTTCGGCCTACATTATAGAGCATGGGGTTGAAATTTTTGTCTCCATCCCCCATTAGTTGAAAATTCGTGTTCACCAAGGAGGAACATTACCATGCGTTTCGACAAATTTACCACCAAGCTGCAACAGTCCATTTCCGATGCACAAAGTCTGGCAGTCGGTTCAGATAATCAGTTCATTGAACCGCAGCACCTGGCGCTGGCGATGCTCAATGATACCGAGAGTGGCGTTTCATCCTTACTTTCCCGAGCTGGCGCAAACATCAGTGGCTTGAAGTCTGCGCTGCTGCAGGCTGTAGAACGACTTGCCAAGCAGGAGGGTCATGGTGGAGAAGTACAGATCGGACGAGATCTTTCCAACCTGCTCAACCTGGCCGACAAAGCCGCACAGAAGCGCGGTGACGAGTTTATTGCCTCGGAATTATTTCTGCTTGCAGTCTGCGATGACAAGGGTGAAACCGGCCGATTGTTCAAGCAATATGGCATTTCGCGAGCGCCGTTGGAACAAGCAATCAATGCGGTGCGCGGCAATGAGACAGTGAACAGTGCAGAAGCGGAAGGTCAGCGCGAATCCCTGAAAAAATACACCCTGGATCTAACTGAACGAGCTCGTGCGGGAAAACTCGACCCGGTGATCGGCCGCGACGATGAAATCCGCCGCGCTATCCAGGTGCTGCAGCGCCGCACCAAAAACAATCCGGTGCTGATTGGCGAGCCGGGCGTGGGCAAGACAGCAATCGTCGAAGGTCTGGCACAGCGCATCATTAATGGCGAAGTACCCGAATCAATGAAGAAAAAGAGAGTGCTGAGTCTGGATATGGCAGCCTTGCTGGCCGGAACCAAATATCGCGGCGAATTTGAAGAACGTCTGAAAAATGTACTCAAGGAAATAGCCCAGGAATCAGAAAATGGCAAGGAAGGCGGCATCATCCTGTTCATCGATGAATTACACACCATGGTAGGAGCCGGCAAAGCCGAAGGTGCGATGGATGCGGGCAATATGCTGAAACCCGCCTTGGCTCGCGGCGAATTGCATTGCGTGGGCGCGACCACACTGGATGAATACCGCAAATATATCGAGAAGGACGCCGCACTGGAACGACGCTTCCAGAAGGTACTGGTGGAAGAACCTTCAGTGGAGTCAACCATCGCCATCCTGCGCGGGTTGCAAGAAAGATACGAATTACATCACGGCGTGGACATTACCGATCCGGCGATCGTGGCGGCGGCAGAACTTTCCAACCGGTATATCACCGACCGCTTCCTACCTGACAAGGCGATTGATCTGATCGATGAAGCCGCCTCCCGCGTAAAAATGGAAATCGATTCCAAACCGGAGGTCATGGACAAACTGGATCGTCGCCTGATACAACTCAAGATCGAACGCGAGGCAGTCAAAAAAGAAAAGGACGAAGCCTCCAAAAAACGCTTTGCACTGATCGAGGACGAAATCAAAAAACTGTCCCGCGAATATGCCGATCTGGAAGAAATCTGGAAGGCGGAAAAAGGCGCTGCGCAAGGCACCGCCCATCTCAAAGAAGAAATGGAGCAGGTACGCGCCGACATTATAAGATTGCAACGCGAGGGCAAACTGGACAAGGTGGCTGAACTGCAATATGGCAGACTACCGCAACTCGAAGCAAAGTTGAAGGAAGCGGCGCGTGTAGAAGGTCAAAGCGACAAGCCGAAAAACCGGCTGCTGCGCACTCAAGTTGGTGCCGAAGAAATCGCCGAGGTGGTGAGTCGCGCCACCGGCATTCCGGTCTCCAAGATGA
>CAIRBC010000129.1 GCA_903876685.1 uncultured Nitrosomonadales bacterium
ACAACCCCGGATTCCATTTCATTCCATCCGGGCTACGCTTGCAAGCCTGAAAGATGCATGTGATCGGTCAAGCTCGACACGACACTGCGTTATCCCTGCCTCCAGTCGCATTGCTCAAACCCGGACGTGGACGACCCAAAATATACGGAATGAAAATGATGCCAGAGGCGGTACAAGCATTGCCCACGACCGAGCTAAAGATCTCCCTGTATGGCAAAGAGCACCCGCAGTACCTCGACGCCAGGATGGAATGGAATGTAAACCGGGGTCTCGTGTCAGTCCAGGCAACCTTAAAAATCGCACGCGATACGATTATCCGATGATTTTGCTCCCGGATTAGGCTTCGCTAGATCCGGGCTACAAAAAAAGGGGGCAGAACTGACCCGGCTTTTAAACCTGCTTTACCCCCTATCAGGCAGCCTGTATATTCGAGGCCTGCTTGCCTTTGGGACCTTTAGTGACTTCAAAACTGACCTTCTGACCTTCTTTGAGGGATTTGAAACCCGCCATATTGATCGCTGAAAAGTGCGCAAACAAATCCTCACTGCCATCATCAGGAGTGACAAAACCAAAGCCCTTTGCATCGTTAAACCATTTAACTGTACCGGTTGACATTTTAATAAAATCCTTTTTTATAATGACAGGGAATCCCCTGCGGGTGCTTTACAACACGGAAATTGGGTCGTATGGATCGTCCTGAAACTGCTGAGGATTGCAAGGCCGCCTTCCTTCAATATTCTAAAACCAACTTGATGTAACCCTCTCATTATGCCAGTGCAAGCACGACATAAATATAGGAAAATCCCTATTAATACGTCAGATTTAGCTGATTGCATTCCCACTAAGGCATCTAGCCCCAAGTAACGTCTCGAACTCTTTAATCGGTACCGGCCTGCCAAACAGATAGCCCTGATAATGAAGGCAACCCATCGTAAACAGCGTTTTTTGCTGCTCGACCGTCTCAACCCCTTCGGCAATAACATCCAGATTCAGATTTTTTGCCATGGCAATGATGGTGCGCACAATCGCCTGATCACTATTATCAGTGACCAGATCACGCACGAACGACTGGTCTATCTTGAGCTGATTGAGCGGTAGTCGTTTGAGGTATTGCAAACAGGAATATCCAGTGCCAAAGTCATCGAGTGAGAAGCATACGCCGAGCATTTTCAAGGCACTCATGGTCGCAATCACGTCTTCAATATTTTTAACCAATAAACTTTCTGTAATTTCCAGTTTAAGCCGTGCCGGATTGATGGCATGGCGTTGTAACATTTCCCGCACTTGCTCGACAAAATCAAATTGACGAAATTGCCTGGCGCTCACGTTCACCGCCAGAATCAGCTCACGAGTATTTGCATCATGCTGCCATGCTTCAATTTGAGCACATGCCGTATCCAGCACCCAATAGCCGATAGTCAAAATCAGCCCGGTCTCTTCGATCAAGGGAATGAACTGCACTGGCGACACCATGCCTCGCTCAGGATGCAACCAGCGTATCAATGCCTCTGCACCCAAGGGGCGATCCTGGTCGTCTACCTGAAGCTGGTAATACAGGTGCAACTCCTGCTTGCCAATCGCTTCATATAATTGGCTTTCCATTTTCAGCTTTTCGTGGGCGCCCAGGTTCATTGCCGGAGAAAAAAAACGGAATATATTTCCGCCATCTGCCTTGGCAAAATACATCGAGGTATCGGCATACTTCATCAAATCGTCAAGCTGTTCCGCATTTTCAGGATAGAGAGCGATGCCGATGCTGGCGGAGGTGTGCAAGGTATGCGTACCACTCTGGAAAGGCAGATTAAGGTGATAGTTTATTTTTTTGGCGACAACGATAGCATCCGTCAAGATCTCAGGGCCGCGCAAGATCACGACGAACTCATCCCCGCCCAGCCGCGCCACCATGTCATAGTCGCGTATGCATGATTTGAGCCGCACCGCCACTTGAATCAATAAATCATCGCCAACCGAATGACCTAGAGAATCATTGACGTTCTTGAAACGATCCAGATCAAGAAACATCACCGCCAATTGTTCCGACCTGCGTTTGGCAATTAACATCGATTGCTCCAGGAATATCTGTAAATGCAGACGATTCGGCAAACTGGTCAGTGCATCATGATGCGCCAGATGGGCAATTTGCTGCTCTGATTCTTTATAACTGCTGATGTCCACAAAATTGGCCAGATAAAATTCAATATCCCCAGCCCTGTCTCGCACCACCGATACCGTCATTAACTTGGGATAAATGCTGCCATCCTTGCACCTGTTCCACAGTTCTCCCTGCCAATAACCGTCTTTCAGGATGGCCTCCCACATCAGCCGGTATTCCTCCGTGGTGTTTCGTCCGGATGATAACAGTCTGGGGTTTTTACCCAGCACCTCGGCCTTGTCGTAGCCGGTCAATTTGATAAAGGCGGCATTGACATCGACTATATTGTTATTGCAGTCGGTGATCACAATCGCTTCGCCACTAAAATTGAATACATAGCCGGCCAGACGTAACATCCGTCGTTCTGCGTTTCGCTGAAGCAAATTGCGCACGCGTATAATCAGCGTATCGTTAAAAATTGGTTTAACCAGATAATCATCCGCGCCCAGATTCAGTCCAGCCAACTGATTTTGTTCTGAAATATCGGCACTCACCAGAATAACCGGAATGTCACTGGTCTTGGGATTTTCACGCATTCGACGCAGCACCTCGATGCCGCTAAGGCCGGGCATTTTGACATCCACGACCAGCAATTTCGGCAACTCAGCCTGATCTTTGAACAATGCCAGCGCAGAGGCTCCGCTGGTAGCGGTCTTGATGCGAAAATCCGTCCTGAGCGCCGAGACCATGACATGCAGATTAGTCGGCAGATCGTCTACCAGCAGAATAAGCGGCTTCACACCTTGCCGCTGGCTATTATTATTTAACATGATACCAGGTACCTGGATTTCAATAAATTCAAGCTCATCAAGGCCTCCGGATGTTCAAAGTTATCCACATGATGCTGTAATTCCCGCAGCAGAGGAGTTGCGGGCAAGTCAGTATCGGCCAGTTGTTGCAAGGAGGCCAGCAGCGCTTCAGGAATGACTTCCTGACTAACGATGAACGGTTCCAGCGACAACAAAATTTCTTTCAAGGAAACCGGTGCTTTTTTGCCCGCCTTGAAGCGCACCGGTGGTATATAGTCGGTAATATGATGCTGCATTTGCAGCAGAGTCTCCGCCAGCGTGGCTTCGAAGGTAGCGAGAGAGACCAACGGCACACCCGCTCTCAATTCCTCAAGCAAACGGCGACTATCTTCGGCAAGCGCTACCGCGCTCAGATTGGCAGCAATTCCCTTGACCGAATGAATCAGATCAATGGCCTGGTTGGTGCTACCCTGCACTAGCATCGCCTCCAGGCGGGTAAGCAAGTCGCGATAACTCTCGACAAAACTGAGCAGCAGGCGTTGCTGCAGCACATGATCACCGTCCAGCCTGCGCAATCCCTGCTCCAGATCAAACATCGCCCCTCCCGCTTGAACCTCCGGCAGAACCACCGGTTGAAGGGTTGTTTCCGCGCGGGTGTAAGTGCCTAGCACTCTGACGATGTCTTCAGGTTCCACCGGCTTGGGTATAAAATCGACCATGCCGATCGCCTTGCAGCGCTCCCGGTCTTCAGCCATCACGGCAGCGGTCATGGCGACGATCGGCAAATTTTTTCCTTGCGGCAGTTCGCGAATCCGGCGGGTGGCTTCGATACCGCCCATCACCGGCATATGCAAATCCATCAGCACCAGATCGAACTTTTGCTGCTGCACCAGGGCGATAGCTTCACCACCATGCGAGGCAATGGTCAATGTCGCACCGCGTTTTCTGATGATGCTGGCAGCGACTTCCTGATTGAGTTCATTATCCTCGACCAGCAGCACGCGGACTCCCTCGAAGCGCTGAATACTAGGTTTTACCTCGATATGCTCACGACTGATTTTGCCGAGCAGCAAGGCATCAAACAGCAAGGAAGGTATGATCGGCTTGGTGAGTATCCCGGTGATGCAAGCCGCTTCAGGTTGTTGCATCAGTGTAGGCTTGTTGTACGCGGTTATCATCAAAATTGGCAACGGAATAGTCGTTCCCTCGGCCTTTTCCTGTTTTCTCAGCTCTGCCGCCACCGCCAGTCCGCTCATGCCGGGCATATGCCAATCCAGCAACATCGTATAAAAGGGCCTTGCGATGCAGTTGGCTTCTGCGACCAGAGCGAGTGCTTCAGGCCCATTTTGCGCCTCAACCACTTCGATTCCCCACGCTTTCAAGAGTAACGACAAGATACGCCGCGAGGTCGACTGATCGTCTACCACCAGAATCCGCCTGCCACGCATTTGCAGCAAGTCTCGACCCGCATGGGTGACGTTGCCTTCATCCTCTGGCGCTTTTCCGACTTCGATGGTAAAGGTGATATTGGTACCTTTGCCGGGCGTGCTATCGAGCGTGATCTGCCCGCCTAACAGTCCAACCAATTTCTTGACGATAGCCAGCCCCAGACCGCTGCCGCCAAACTTGCGGGTGATACTGGAATCGGCCTGAGAAAAGGGCTGAAACAGCACACTCACCTGATCCGGTGCGATACCGATACCGGTATCCCGCACGTTAAAGCGCAGCATGATGGTAGACTCTGTGCGATACTCAACCTGTACGCCTATATGAATTTCCCCGCAATCGGTGAACTTGATGGCGTTACCCACCAGATTATTCAGTACCTGAACCAGTCGAAACGGATCCCCCATCACCAGTAACGGGGTGTCGTGACCAATATCCAGGAATAGTTCCAGGCCTTTGTCTTCTGCCTGCAAACCGAGCAACTCTGCAACTTCGAGCAGTACCGCTTCGACGCGCATCGGAATACGTTCGATGGTCAACCTCCCCGCCTCGATTCTGGAAAAATCCAGAATATCATCGATGATGCGCACCAGCGCTCTGCCTGACCGGCTAACCTTTTCAAGTTGTTCGCGCTGTTCCGGTTTCAGATCTGATTCCATCACAATCCGCGTCAACCCCAGGATGGCATTCATCGGGGTGCGTATCTCATGGCTCATGTTCGCCAGAAATTGCGACTTGGCGAGCAAGGCCGCCTGAGCGGTTTCCTCCGCCTGCTTACGCGCGGTGATGTCGGTGCCGATCAACAGATAGCCGATGATGGTATTTTGCGCATCGCGCAGCGCTGTCACCGACACGACTGCCGGGAAGCGGCTCCCATCACGGCGTATATTGGTCAACTCGTAGATGTCCTCGATGCCACGCGACGCCTTGAATACCAACGCTTCAAAGCCTGGCGTAATCGGCGTACCGAGTTCTTCACTCAAGGCCTTGGCGCGCGCCACCAATTCTTGCGGATCGGAAATGTCAGAAGGCTTGATTTTATTCATCACCTCGGCAGCCGTGTAACCCAGCATACGTTCTGCACCGACGTTGAAAATCTGGATCACGCCCTTCGCGTCGGTGGCGATACTGGAAAAGTTGGCACTGTCGAAAATCGCTTTCTGCAAGGCACCCGCCTTGAGCAGCGCTTCTTCCGCCTGTTTGCGCGCGGTATTGTCGGTACCGATTAACAGATAGCCGATGATGGTATCTTCATCGTCACGCAAGGCGGTGACCGACACGATAGCCGGAAAGCGGCTGCCGTCCTTGCGGATCTTGGTCATCTCGTAAATATCTTCGATGCCGCGCGAAGCTTTGAAGGACAAGGCTTCAAAACCCGGCGTGATCGGCGTGCCTAATTCCTCACTCAAGGCTTTGGCTCGAGCAATCAATTCTTGCGGTTCCGAGAGATCGGCCAGCGTCACCTTGTTGACTACGTCGGCTGCCGTATAGCCCAGCATACGTTCTGCACCAACATTGAAGATCTGGATGACCCCCTTCGCGTCCGTAGCAATACTGGAAAAATTGGCACTATTAAAGATCGCGGTCTGCAACACACTCGCCTTGAGCAGCACCTCCTGACGGCCGATTTCCGCATCCTCTTCTAACGCACCGGCAACATGATTCAAAATGGCGGGGGGTGTTAGCATGGAGCACCTCTGTTAAATGATTACTCAATAATCATGCGGGACTGCCCATGCCTTCCGGGCAAATTTTGTCACAAGAAACGATACTTGATGAATAACAGGCTGAATATCCGACCGGATGCGTCCGTACAGCCGCCATCATAGTACGAACAGAGGATCTTGGGTTGAGGTAAATACGAATGTCAGCACACGGAATCAATTGTCATCCGCACTCTCCTTCAAGGCTGCACCTTCACCGTGAAAGAAACAGCGCCGCTCCCGCCAGGTACCAGCGTACCGGTTATGGTGTAAATAATGGAGCCTGTGCCATTCACTGCGGGTGCGGTGATGAGGCAGGCCGACAAATTGAGTGGCAATACCCCGCAACTGGCACTCTGGAACAAAGTGTAGGCAGGGGTCATATCATTTATCACCACGTTCGATAACAAACCGCTGCTGTTGTTAGTGTAAGCCACCACATAACTGATGTTAGCCCCCGGTAGCACGGTCGCTGCGCTGGCTGTTTTCACCAGTGTCAAACCGGCACCGTGTCCGACCGTGGTGATATCGTGATGCACATAGCTATAACTGACGGCGGCGCTCGAAAAACTGCTATTGAAGGTGGCGGTCAGCGTCAAGGCATTTTGCGCATCGGTCGGCGCTTGCGCCGGTACAAATTCCTTGGCCAGCAAACACAGCGTTTGTCCGGCCGTCACCACCAAAGACGAGGAAATGACCGACTCGGAAGCATCGATCTGCGCATTGCAATTGGCATCCAGATAAAGCACTTCGCTCCATCCGCTAACCGCCGGACTGGACACCTTGCCGAGCGCGAAGGAAACCGTGCCGCTAGTTCCTGCGATAAAACTGTGCGGGTAAAACACCACACTACCGGGCATCGCCGACTGTGCGCCATCGGTCAGAAACTGATTGTCCGGCACATCGGCAAAATTGACACCGCTATAACTGGCACCCGCTGCCACACTGAAAGTCGTGGTATCGGTGCTGCGCAGATAAGTGCCCGCCGTGTTGCCAACCTGCCCGCCGGTGCTCAGATAACCTGAAAGATTGCTTTCCGTCAGCCCAATCACCCCCGACAAATCGGCGGGCAAGGTCAATACATAATTACCGCCACCATCGGTGATCGCGGTACCGCACACCGAACTTGCACAACCCGCCTGAGTCGCGGTGACAGTCACTCCGGCAATCCCGGTTTCAGCTCCATCCTGAATACCGTTATTGGCGATACCTCCACCCGCACCATCGTCTTTGAAGACCCTGCCGGTGATGGAGTGGCTATAGGTATTGGTCAGCGTACAAACGATAGTCGTATCCAGCGCACCCACCGTCAGCACATTGCCGCTCAAGCCGCTGGTTCCGCTACAGGCGAGCACCGGGGTGTAATTGCCGGACTGACCTACCGTGTAGGTTTCTGCGATAGTAATTGTGCTACCGGCACTGACCGCCTGCGCCGTACCGATAGTGAGCTCATTGACACTGCTGGCCACCGACGAGAGCGAGCTGAGTCCGGTCGCCGTCAGACTGACCGCATCATTGAGGTTTGCCCCCTGCCATTGTTTACGCAAGGTCAACGTCGCAGCGCCCGCCAGGGCATTGGTAAAAGTACAGACCACGGTATTGCCGGCTGTGGTCGCAAGCGCATCCAGCGTCACCTTGCGATTGGGCAGATCATAGCTGGCCGAGCCTCCCCCCAGCCCGGTACAACTAATCGCGGTGAGGCTGTAGCCTGCCGGTGGCGCCGCTTCGACAATATCGGTAGCGGCTCCGGCAACCGTCAGGGTCTGGCTGGCTCCCTAAACGCCTACGCCACTGCTAACGGTACTTATATCCTGGCTGACCCAACCGTTAGTTCCGGTGAAACTGAACGTTCCGGTGCCGCCATTGCTGATATTGGTCACCGTCACCGTACTGCTGTTAGTCTGGGTATTACTGAAGGCACAACTGATCGCACTTCCCGCGACGGTAGCAGCGGCATTCAGGGTCGCCTTGCGATTCGGCAAATCATAGCTGACCGCTCCGCCCGCACCCAGTCCCGTACAATTGATTCCACTCAATCGATAGCCCGCCAGCGGCGTTTCGCCAAGGTCGGTACTGACACCAGACAGCGTCAGATACTGGGTAGTACCGGTCACAGTGACCCCGCTGCTGACGGTAGTAATATCCTGACTGGTCCAGCCGTTGGTTCCGGTAAAGGTGAAGGTACCCACTCCCCCGCTGCTGGCTTTGCTGACGGTGAGGCTGGTACCCTGCGCGATGGTAATGGCATAATCTTCCACTTCACCATCTGCAGCGGAAGACACCGAAGTAGGGCTGGCGGATTCGGCCGCATTGCTGGCAATCCGAAAGCGTGCATAGGTCAGACCCGGGTTGATGCCGGTAAAGGTATTCCAGGTTAAGGTAACCGTGCCATTGGTCAGTGAACTGCAAGTGCCCTGTGCACGCTCGGCCGAGTCAAAAGTATTGTTGCGGTTAAAGTCTATCCAGCCGGAAATTGCATTGGCGGTGGTGGTTCCGGCACAGCGCAAGGTCAGACTATAACTGCCGGGTGAAGCGGTCAACACCGGAAAACTGCTCGCACCGCTGGCTAACAACTGAGCGATACCTTCGTCTGCAGAACCGGTGCCGTCATCGCCATTCGCCCCGGTTTGCGCTTGCCAAAGTGCCACATTCGCCGCCGTATCCGCATCCGGGGGAACATTTCCCAGATAAACGGCAGGGCTGGCCGGGACAGTGTGCGACGCATCCCCATACGCCGCCGGTGCATCACCATGATCGACAAATATTCGGGTATCAGTAAAGGTACAGACGATACGCGCGCCGTCGATGATGCTGGTGGCAGGGATAGTCAGGGTACTACCTACCAGCGCCGCTGAATCCGAACCTTGAAGCCCCGTGCAAGCCGCGCCGCTCAACACGAAATCAGCCGCTATCGAGCTTTGTGTCAAGGTGGTGGCGACATTCTTGGCAGTCAACGAAATTTCAGTCAGGGTGGCGGTGGTAGCGCTAACCCCTGCCGTGGTGGTAGTAATCGTGCCGCCGGGAATACCATTGCTGCCACTAAAGCCAAAGCTGCCGGTATCGCCATTACTGAGGGTATAGACCGTCAGCAACGGTGGCCTGCTGATGTTGGTGAAAGTACAAGTAATGTCCTGCTGATTCTTGGTCGCACCGCTTATCGTGGTCGGCGGGGTGATCGCGCTGGTGACGGAACCGGAACCAGACACCAGCAGCGTGTTATCGGCATTGCGGCACTCATAGGTGCTAATGTAATTCGCCAGACTGGTTGCCCCCTGCCCTGTTTCGGTGACGGTATAAGCAGTTCCCGCGGTGACAAAAAAGGAGGCGACCGCCGACGGCGTGGCATCATGCCCGACGTTGGTACGACTGGAGACGCCGGTCGGCGCTGCCGGGCTCAGGGTCAGCACAAATTTCCCGGCGTCGCTCACCGGAGAGAGCTGCTTGACCGCCTTGATACCCGCATACACCGGCAGGGTATCGGTGCCAGAAACCCCGTTACTGAAAGTTTCCAGACTGGTCAGTGCGTTAGCGGGAATCACATTGGTATAAGAGCCCGCAGTGTTAGTCACCATATCCACCCCGATCTGGCAAGACGACTGTTTAGCGAGGGTGCCGCCAGCCAATTTGATCGAAGTCGTGGCCAGCGTCACGGTTCCGTTGCAACTGTTGGTCAGATTGGGCGTGGCCGAAACCGTCAAGCCACTCTGGGAGCCGCTCACGGTCAAATCGTCGTTAAAAGCCAATTGGCTCAAGGAAGTGGAATTGCTGCTGTTGGTGAGCACGATCAACAAACGCACCGCCTGATTAACCACCACGGGAGTGGGTGTAAAAGACTTGTTGACGCTAACACCGGGCAGATTGGACAGACTGGCACTGGTCAGTTGCGCGTTAGTACCGCCATTGATGCTGGTCAGTCCCCCGGCTGCGATGGTATTGGTCAGATTGGAATCGACATTGGAGGTCACGTTCACCGAAACAGTACAGGTACCATTATTCCCGGAAACGCTCCCGCCGCTGAACGACCAGGTTCCCGAATCAGTAGTCGCCCCGCTGAAAGTTCCGCCGGTACAGGTGGTGCTGGGGTTCGGCGGCGCACCAATCGTCATCCCGGCAGGCATCACATCGGTAAAGGCCAACCCGCTTTGCGTAAAAGTGGCGGGGTTGGTAATCGTTAGCGTCAACCGGCTGACACTCCCCCCCGTCACTTGCAACGGTGAAAAATCCTTGGTGATCGACAGAGAGGGAGCTGGGGTAAAGGTGATGGTGTCTGAAGCGGCAGGGCTTGCATTACTGCGCCCTTCGTTGGAAGTAAGCGCACCAATCGCGATGGTATTGGTCGCAGTCCCGGAACTGTAGACCCCGGCCGGTTTCACCGAAACCGTGACCGTACAAACCCCGTTCACGCTACCCGCCTTGGCCGGAACGATGCCGCCGCTCAGCACAATGCTACTGCCGCCAGGGGTAGCCGTCACCTTGCTGGCATCCGGCACACCGGTAGCGGTACAGTCGGTGGTCGCATTGGCAGGACTGGCGATCAACAGACCCGGCGGCCCTGCTGGTAAGGTATCGGTAAAACTCACCCCGGTAAGTGCCAGCACTTCAGGGTTGGTCAGGGTGATCTTGAGCGTGGATACACCGCCTGGCCCCAGCGTGGTCGGCTGAAAAGCCTTGCTGATGGTCATGATGTTGTTGACGGTAAGGCTGGTTGCCGAAACCGCGGTTGTATTCACTGCATTGCTGGTAGACGAGTAGATATCGCCGACCGCGATGGTATTGGTAAAGGCCCCCGGATAAGCACCGGTCGCGTCGAAAGAAACCGAGCAGGTCTCATTAAGCGCCTGGGTATGGGTCAAGGTAATCACGATTTGATCGCGACTGTAGCTATTGGAATTCACGGTAACCGAAACAGCAGGACTCAACGGGGCAACGCTACAGGTCGCCGAGGCGTTAGGCGTATCTGCCACTCGCAAGCCACGCGGCAAATTATCGGTCACCGCAGGATTAACACTGGAGGCACCCAGCGACTGTTTCCAGCCAATGGTCACCCGGGTATTTTGCCCCAGACTGACCGGTGAAACACTGTAGGTCTTGGTCAGTGTACCGTAAGTAATGGTTGCGGCCGTGACCGTGATCGATGCCGCATTGGTGGAAATGCTGGTAGGGGTCTGGGTACTGACAATATTGGAGATGGTATTGGTCTGCGCAGCACCGTTACTAATGCCGACCACATCCAGGCTGATCGTACAACTGGCGGCCACGCCACCCACATTCGCCGCGATGGATCCTCCTGCCAGCGTGACGGTGGTCGCGGTGGTGGTCACGGTGCCGCCGCAGCTATTTGACAGGTTGACGGGTGCAGCCACATTAATCCGCGATGGCAGGGTATCGCTAAAGGCCAGGCCGGTTTTTGCCACCGCCGAATCACTGGTGATGGTGATGGTCAACCGGGTTTTAGTGCCATCCAGAATCGATGAACTAGCAAAACTGTTCGTAGCCGTCAGTACATCGGTGGCGGCTATCGGTGCAGTGGTGGTGACCGGAAAACCAGTAAGCGCCTGATAGGGTGTTGAAGCGCTGTTCAGCGAGGCAGTGTTATTGCTACTGCTAAACTTGAGCGTGCTCACGACTGGCACTTCCACATAACAACTACCGGATGCGGCAACCGTCCCACCCGAAAGATGCAGCGTATTGGTACCGGCGGTCGCCGTCAGGGAACCGTTACAGGTATTCACCGCCGCAGGTGTGCTGTAGATCACCAGACCGCTCAAGGCTGCGCCAAAGGTATCGGTGACATCGATATTGCTCAGTGCAACCAGGGTATTCGGATTAGTGACAGTAATGCGCATCGTGGAAACATCCGTGCCATTATTCTTGATCGAGGCAACGCTGAAAGTCTTGGCTAGTGTCGGCTGACTGACATTCACCGTCAGATTGCCGGTAACCGCCGCATTGGTCTGCCCTGCATCCTCGGTCACCGTCAACGCTCCAGCCAGGATGGTGTTGACTTTACTGGTACCGGAAATGGTTCCCTGCACATCCACCCGGATAGTACAGGTCACCGGTGTGGTGTATACGCTCGCCGCCCCTATGCTTCCCCCGGAAAAAACAAACTTTTGCGTGGTAGGATAACTGATGCTGCCTGAACCGCAATCTGTAAAAAAATTGGGGGTGGGCGCGATATAGACCCCGCCGCCCACCGTCATGGTGGACAGATCATCGGTCACACTCAAGCCGGTATAGGCGCTGGTGTTGCGGTTGCTCACCGTCAGGGTCAGGGTGCTGATCCCGCCCGTAACGATCGGACTGGAAAAGGCCTTGCTGACCGACAGCCCCGATTGCACTACCAGCGCGGGGCTATTGCTGCGCTGTGTCGTATCCGTCACCGATTGCGCGTCAGTCAAAGCACTGGCGGCAATGGTATTGGTATAAGAACCTGCCTTGGTGCCGGTAACCGGAACCGTCAGAGTACAGGTAGTCCAGGGCGCTGCGTTGGAGGGCGTGGGTCCGATAGAGGCAGCCGCCAGATCGATCAGCGTCGTGCCTGCCGTTGCGGTAATGGTCGGCGTGCCACAGCCGCTATTGCTGACCGTTCCGGTAGCCACCACCAGGCCGGTAGGCAAGGTATCGGGTAGATGGACATTAGTCAGGGTGGCGGTCGTGTCCCGGTTCTGGATAGTGATCGTCAATACCGAAGGTTGTCCGACATAAATCGGAGTCGTTGCAAAGGATTTTGCGACACGCGGCGAACTGACACTGCCCAGGGTCAGGGTTACGCTGCTTCCCGTCTTGTCACAAGCGGCCGTGCTATTGACGTTATCAGTTGCCGTCAGCGCACCGCTACCCACGCAACTGCTATTGGTAGCAGGAATGCCGTTGACCAGATTATTAAAGGTTGCGGTGCCGACCACATCGACTTCGATGTAACAGGAAGTCGGCGATCCCGACGTTCCTGCTGCCAGCGAACCGCCCGTCAGCGAGACAATCCGGGTACCCTGAGTCGCCGTGACCGAGCCTGTACAAGTGCTGACCAGATTGGTGGACGCATAGGTGGGAACCGGCACGATGGTAAAGGTCGCTAGTAAAGTTGACGGCGACACCCCGAAATTATCGGTAAACGCGATGCTGCTATAGGCATGGGTCGAATAATTATTGAGGGTGATTCTGAGTTTGAGCGGATTGTTGATGTTGTCGGTGATGGTCCCGGTACTGCCGCTAAGGGTTTTTACAATTTTCAGGGTTTCAACAGACAGGGTGGCGCTTGCCAAAGCACTGGTGGTGAGCTGATCAGTGATCACCGCGTTGGCCGCCATGCTATTCAGGAAATTGGTACCCAGACTCTGCCGATCTGCCGTCACATCCACCGTCACCGTACAGGTTGCACCCACCGCGATGGTTCCTCCGGTGGTCGCGCCAAAGGTGATCACCTGTCCCGAGACAGTCAGGCTGGGTGACCCGCACGCCGCATTTGCCACCGGGCTGGTGACCATTGTCAGATTGGCGGGCAAGGTGTCCGTCCATTTCACCCCGGTCAAGGGAATCAGCGTGTCGGTATTGTTGACGCTGATCGACAAGGTGCTAGTTTGCCCGACATACACCGGGTTAGCTGAAAAATTCTTGGTCAGGGTTGGGTTGGCGATGGCGATTACCGCAAGGTTGGCGGTAGCCAAAGCATAACTCTTGGCTGCAGAGCCATCGCTTACGGCAGTGGCAGTGATTGCGCCCGCCGCGATAGTGTTGGCTGCAGAGGCAAAGGTTTGCGATGACTGCACATCTACCTTGACGGTACAGGTACTGGGGGTACCCGCCGTGCCCGGACCGATGCTGCCATTGCTGAAGGTGATCGTGGAATCGGCCGCTGCCGGACTAAAGGTCGGCGTGGTCGAATAATTACAGGTGGTCGAGGCATTCGGCGTTGTCGCCACCTTGAGATTGGCGTTCACCGCAGACAGCACATCGCTAAACGCCAGATTATTGTAGCTGTCGGTGGAATAATTGCTAAGGGTAATGGTCAGTGTGACCGGCATATTGGGGTGCACCGTCGCGCTGGAGAAGGCTTTGCTACCGTTAATGGTGCGGGTTACCACGGTCGCTGAGCGCAAAGTACTATCGCTGACCCCCTGATCATTTGTGACCGAACCGCCTGCCATGCTGTTGACCAACCCCGGCGACTGATTTTCCTGCGTCGCCACTACCGGTACCGTAACGGTACAGGTTGCCCCCGCCGCGATGGTGCCCGCACTGAAGGCGATCGAGTTTCCATTCAAGGGCGCGAGGATCGTGGATGTTCCGGTACAGCCCGCCGACTTGTTAGCCGCTCCGTTGACTTTGAGCCCGGTAGGCAGAGTGTCTGTCCAGGCAACATTGGTCAAGGCCAGCGTTGCATCGTTATTTTTTACGGCAATCAAGGCATTGAAAGACTGACCGACATACACCGGACTGGCCGAAAAGCTCTTGGTCAGGGTAGGTGCGGCGGTAGCAATCACCGCAACACTGGCGCTGGCGGCCTGATAGCTGCTGGCAGAACTGCTGTTACTGCTATCAGTTGCGGTGACGGCGCCAAGCGCAAGGGTATTGCTGAGTGAGCTGAAAGCACTGGCGGAAATCACATCCACTTCGACATAACAACTGGCGGCTGCGCCAAAGGCACCTGCGGCGATGGTACCACCGCTCAGGCCGAGCACTTTGGTGCCCGCCGTTGCGGTGACGGTGGGGGTCGAAGCGGCGTTACAAGTGCTGATGGCATTCGGGGTCGCTGCGATGACCAGGTTGGGTATCGTCGCTGCCCAGTTATTACTGAAGGCCAGGCTGCCATAGGCATGGGTGGACTGGTTGCTGATAGTGATTCTCAACTTGGCGGGCACATTCGCCGCGATACTGGTGCTGGCCAACCCGTTAAAGGTCATGGCGGCGGTGATGGTATTGGCGGTACTCAGCGTTACACTGGCCGCTGCGGTGTTGCCGGTGCCCTGAGCATCGCTGACCGCGCCTATCGGCATATCGTTGATAAAGCCAGTCCCCTGCCCGGTCGCCGTCACATTCACCGTGACGGTACAGGTTGCCCCTGCTGCGACCGTCACACCTGACAACGAAATCGCCGTGGCACCTGCCGACCCCGTCACGCTGCCGCCACTACAGGCTGCGTTTTTTGCGGCGGTAGCATTGGCGACCAGACCCGTCGGCAGGGTATCGGTCCAACCCAGACTGGTAAAGGAAGCGGAATCGTTGTTTTTGAGGTTGATGGTTAGCAGGCTATTCTGCCCGACAAAAATGGGATCGGTGCCAAAAGTCTTGGTCAGGGTCGGTGCGACATAACCGTTTACCGTCAGACTCGCCGAGGCCGCGTTTATGTTACTCGCCGAAATGCCGCTGGATAGCCCGGTCACCGAACCTGCCGCCAGGGTATGGGTCTTGACACCCGCATTCGCGTTTAGCGGCACCACCACATTCACCGAAATTGTGCAGACCGCCGGGGTCACATAACTGCCTGCCGGGATAGAGCCTCCGCTTAGCGCAATGCTGGAACTGCCTGCGACGGCGGTCACCGAACCGCTGCAACCGGTGCCGGTAATCGCAGCGCCGGGTACTGGCGCCACCACCAACCCGGTCTGACTCGAAAAATCATCGGTAAACGCCAGACTGGTGTAAGCCGCCACCGAACTGATGGTCACGCTCAGCACCGAAACCTGATTGGTCCTGACCGGGCTGACCGAAAATGCCGTGCCGACCGAGAAGGACTGAACCGCAATCGCCTGACTACTCGGTGAGGCGTTGGTTGCTCCCTGATAACTGGTGATTACGCCTGCCGGCAAGGTGATGGTGTAATTGCCGGTCACCGTCCCCGCCAGCGGAATAGTCAGGGTACAGGTGGCACCCTTGACGATAGTGGCATTTGCCAGCGCTATCGTCGTCGTGCCGATAACGCCAGTCATGGTGGGCGAACCGCAATTGCCATTATTAGTCACCGTGCCATTCACTTGCAGGCCGGTCGGTAACACATAGTTCCATCCGGTTTGCGTCAGACTGCCTATGCCGTCATTATTGGTGACGCTCACGGTCAGGGTGGCGGTCTGACCGATATAGACGGTGGAGGGATTCAGGGTGGTATTCAAGGTAGGTTCGGCGAAACTGGGCACGAAGATGGTCGCCTGCGCTTGGGAAGTATTGCTAAATCCCTCGGTATTAGTCATGTTATTAGCGGCAATGGTATTGATGGTATTGCCTTGCACCGTGGTGATGACCGACACCACGACACTGCATTGACCAAACACTGCACCCACCTTCGCCGGCACGACCCCGCCGGTCAGGCTGATCAGCGCCGTACCGGCTGTGGCCGTCAAACTTCCCCCGCAATTATTGGTCGGGGCAGGCGACGCCAGTATGGTCATGCCGGCAGGCAGGTTATCCGTCCAGCTGACGTTGTTCAATGAGAACACCTGATCGTTCGAGACGGTAATGGTCAGCAGCGACGAATCACCGGTGCTGACCACGGCAGCCGGGGTAAAACCCTTGTTGAGGGTAACTCCGTAGACAGGCAATGCGAGCCAGACGAGCAATAACAGCCAGCATTTGAATTGGGTCAAAGCGTTCATGGAGTGAATGTGGTTACTCAAATTTTGAGGCTATGCCGTGATACAGCTCTTCGTCAAATTTAAAGCGTATCCGGAAATACAGCCCTCTATCCGTGGTATTTTGCCCGATCATATCAGGTTCCCTGAAACCAAAAAAATTGAACCCCAGCGAAAGCCACAGGTTTTCCTGTAGCAGATATCCGACTTCGGCACCCATGCCATAACGGAGCTGGCCAAAGCCACGATCGCCCATTATCGAAGTGGTCAAGCCCGCGTCCCAGCGCTCAGTGACATCCCACAGCAACCGGCCGGAAAGCAGTTGCAAGAAACTGCGGCTAGACAAACCCGTGCTCTGATCGGTGACCCACTTTGCCGCATAACGTGCGTTGCCCTGCCAGTGCGGATCAGACTGATAATTGGCATGCAGCGTGGCAATGTCAACCAGCCGTTTGACGCTGGCCACCGTATCGTTTTCGCGACGATGTTCCAGCTTGCCCAACACATTCCAGTCGTGTACTTCGGCATCGCGCCAGGCAAGGCCGCCCTGCAAGCGTTGCTGGATGCGCAAACCTGGCGCTGTTCCGTAGGTTTCGTTCTCGGAAAACACATGCTTGCCAATCACCGTCCAGCTATCGCTCAGTTTCCTGGCCGCATCCTGACTGGTTAACCAGCCGCCGCCGGTATCTGCATTGCGGTATTCCAGCCGGGTGGCGCCTTTCCACAACGGATCCGCCGTGTATTCGACCGCACCGGTGTAGGCTTGAGAACTGCGCCCTGTAGCACCCGCCATGTTGACAATGCGCTCGGCGCTGGTATTCAGGCGCAGCCCTTCTTGCAATTGCCACTTGTTACGCAGGCCGAGCGCGGCTTCTGCCTGCGGCCCGTCCAGCGCACTGCGTGCCCGATATTCACTGAACAGGTGGGTATCAGGCGTGTAATCGGTATCCATGCCAAACACCGAGGTATTGCTGCTCTGGGTGGAATTCAGCGCAAAGGGGCTGCCCAGCGATGACAGGAATTCATGGCGCGCATACAGCCGCCCTCGGTTCATCATCTGGTATTCGCCGCCAAGTGCGACGACTTTTTTAGCACTATCGTGGATATCCTGCTCGTATTCACCATTCACCGACAAACCCTTCAGTTGCGGTATCGTCGCCGTATTCTTGAGTCTGACCGTGCTGAGATGGCTGTCATTTCCAGCCGCTGTTTCGCGTGATTCCCGCACCCCTGCTTCGACCCGCCAGAACTCGCTCAGGCTTTTTTCTGCCGAGAGCAGAATACCGTTGCGGTTATCACCAGTCAGCACATCCTTGCTGCCAATCATTTCGCCGCTCAACAACAGGCTATCCTCCAGCTTGTAGCTGCCCTTTGCACCGGATTCGCTGCGACCTTTGCTGAGTTGCGCCGCAGGATTGTCAAACGAAGCATCCGAATGGCCTGCATACAGCCGCCCCTGTAACTGGGATCCTTCATGGCGCAGTTCAATACGTTCGGCATTACCCTTGCCGGCAAGGGTTGAAGAACGAGCCACTTCGCCTACCAGCACGGTTTTTTCAGCCAGTTTGATGCTGGTATTGACGCCCGTCAAATTAGCCACTTGCAGCGGATTACTGTCATGCGCCAGCATGCCACCCACTTCGACTTGTTCGTTCAGTTTAAACTGCCCGTCCACCCCGCCTATCCAGAAGCTTTTGCCGCCCTGATCCATTTCATAGGTGACGCGTATCGAGAGCGGATTGAGATTGGCATCCAGGCTCGGCACCGGCCCCTTGAACAGGATACGCCCGGTATATTGTTCGATTTCATAGTCTGACAAACGGGTTTGCGGCTCAACTTTAAGGATCAAGGAAGGCTGATTGCGGTCACGGGTCAGAATCTCGACCTGTTCGCTATTAATCACCGCCCCGTTATTGCTCAGCTGAAACGGCCCCGAGGTGCCGTTCGCCGGTATTTCCTGAATCGCCTGACGGGTCGTATCGCGACTGGCAAACGCGTTGACCATCAATTGATCCGTCTCGTAGTGCTGCTTGAGACCGTTCAGCGAACGGTTATACTGCGTCAGGGATCGGGCAGGCACCATACTTTGCGTGACATAATCACCATACAGAAAATAAGACTTGCCCTTGTCAATGCGCACATACAAACGGCTGGTCGATTGCGCATCGAAGCCCTTGCTGGAAGAATCCCCATACACCGGATAGAACTCGTCCGGCTGTATATCACGGAACAAACCCTGTTTGCTACGCTTGTCAGAATCATAGGCCAGCGTCAACAGGTATTCCCCCTTTACTTTGCCTTTTAGAAACAGCGCGGCGCGTGCCGCCGCATTGCCGTTTGCTGACGAAAGATTACTAATTTGCTGCTCAAAGCCGTCACTGGTGGAAGCGGGAACCAGTTTACCCGCATCCAGACTGCGCAGGTTCAAGGCACCTTCAACTATGCCTGCCACGACCATCGGGCGCAGCTCGGGAACATAAGCGACCGGATGCTCGACCGCAATGATGCCGCTTTTAATCCGCAAGCTCTCGGTGCCGGGTTGAGTAGGTGGCAACAACCAGAATTCTGCCTGTCCTCCTTCCATGAATACCTGTATGCCTGGCTCATTAGGATCGAGATCCTTGACCTGCCAAATAGCCAGATTGGCTTCCAGCGTCAGATAAATGCGCGAGGTGACCGCCACCTCGTGATCATCCACCAGCCTAAGTTTCACCTTGAAGGGGGTGCGCCCGTCAGCCACTACCGTTTTAGGCGCATCAACGATAATATGCGCCATCTGGTCGGGTGCAATCACGCTGATACTGAGGCTGCCGCGCTGGTTGCCAAACTGATCAAATTGCCTGATGCTCAGCTGATTTTTGCCCGGTTTAAGCCCGACCCCGATATATTCCCAGGCCTCAAGCAGCCTGTCAGCAGCAGTGATTTTCTTGCCTACCTGTTCCTGCCCAATTTCCTGCCCATTCACGGACAGGTGAAACACCGAAGCGAGCGGTCCCTTGATGCGAATGCTGGCCTGTGCAAAGGGCAGGATGTCCTTATCCTTGAGATCGACAAAAGCCAAACTGTTATCCGCATTGACCAGCAACTGATCCATATCGACTACCGGAATACTGGCGACCGGCAAGGCGGGCAAATTCGAGTTGACCCCATTCAACCCGCTATTCGGTACCGGCGACTGATAGCTTGCCAGTTCGCCGCTGGCAGGCAAGGCGCGCAGATCAGCCGGTGGCACAATCACCGCCAGCGGATTAAGTTTGTAGTTCAACGCGCGATCAGTCTCGGAATTTTTATCCTTGTCGTGGCGCAATTTGACTTCCTTCTGCACGCTGTCGGTACAGGTGTCGCTGGCAAAATCGGCACGATGCAACTCACCATTTTTCAAATCAACAAAACGACTGCCCGCCACACCGGCGTTGCGATTCGCCAGGGATTCAAGCACCGCACCCCTGGGCAAAGTGCTGCTATCGAGCTTGAGCACATGGCTTTGCGCTACGATGCCGTACAACGAATATTTACCGTCCAGATCGGTGGTTACATTGGCGCCATCTTCGAGAAACAGACGCACGCCCGGAATGCCCGGCTCCTCCGGATCCTGCAGATGGTTATGGTTACAATCAAGATAGACCGTTCCCAACACATAAGCCTTGTCGCTGAACACCCCCTGAACGACTTGTACGGCAGCCGATGCGATATTGGATTTGGCCACACCACTAGTAGCCTGCACATGGTTGATACCATTGCCCTGAGCCGCAGCGACACCCAGCATCACCCGGTAAGTCAGGGTAGCAGAGCTATTCGGCGCCAGAGTTCCGATGACAAAGGTCAGGGATGGTCCTACACCGCCATAGGGATCTGGCTGAACGGCATTGTTCAGTCGAATGCTCCCCGGCACATAGCGAAAACCCTTGGGCAATCCATCCTGTAATTTAGTCGCCGGCATCGCAACGTTAGTCGTGTTCTTGACCACCACCGTATAATCGACAAAGTCGCCTGGCTCCGCCGTACTACGGGAGGCAACCTTGCTAACCAGCAAACCCGAACCCGCCACCAGCACCGGATCGATCGGGATATGGTTATTAACCACATCCTGCAGCCCGGAAGCCAGGTTGAAAGAAAGATAATAAGTGGTCGGACTGCCCACCGCAGGGGGCGTTGCCTGCGCTTGCACCGGAAATTCACCCGTACCGGCTGGTGGCGTCAAAGAGCCCGGTTGCACCGGAATCAGCACCGAGGGCGCTTGGTAACCGGTCGGCGACTGGACTTGAATCTGATAATTCCCTGTGGGTGCGCCTGGCATCAGCAAAAACTGGTAAAAACCTTGCGCGCCAACCGTTTGCACCAGATTGGTTAAGCCGCCGAATAGATGCGTTGCCGGATCAAAGGAAGTCGGCCCCACAAAGGTCACTACCGCTCCCCGCACCGGGGTACGGCTGATCGCGTCATAAATATCGCCACTGGGATCGAGCGGTAGGCTTTGTTCCACCACTGTCGTCCCCGGTTTGAGCGTCAAATTGGTCAGCCTGCCGTTTGACGTGTTAGGCACCGCAGTCGAATCCGGACCCGGGCTCTCATTGACCGGTGTAGCTAACAAGGCGCCACTGACAGGATCACGGAACCTGAGCTGATACCCCAGACCGGGCACCACCGGGCCGATACTGTAGGACCCATTGGCATCGGTCAGGGCGGTGCCAATCAACACCCCTGCCGCATTGAGCAATTCTGCTTGCATGCCGGCAATCAAGATTTCACCCGCATCAAATACCCGGTTATGGTTCGCATCCAGCCATGCCCGTCCACCGACGGTTGCAGACGGACCGACGATGAAGGTGTCGGTCAGACTACTGTTATTGCTACTATTACTGGCCAGTTCCCCGCCACCGGCAACCACGGCAGTATTAGTCAGCGAAACCGTATCCAGCTGCACCGCCGGGGGCGGCGGAAACAGCGTATCCTGAGGCATCACCGCCACCGCCAGTGCAGGGGCGACCGCACCGACCGGGATCACCGATGAACTGGTGCAGGTGACGTTCTGGCCTGCTGCAGAGCAAGTCCAGCCATTGCCGCCAGACATCGCAGGATAAAAAGCCAGCCCGTCAGGCAGCGGGTCAAAAACCGTCACATTGCCGACGGTCGGCCCCTTGCCGATATTGCTCACCACCAGGTTGAAGGTACCGCGGATTCCAACAGTAAACTGCGAGGGGGTATGGGTCTTGCTCAAAATCAAATCAGGTGTCACATCCACAGCCGGCTGCACCTCATAGGTGGCCATGTTGCTGTCGATAGTCTGCACAACCTGTCCATCCGAATAGCTGACATGCAATTGATTTCGGGTTTGACTGCTGCCTGGCATCAATCCCGGCAATACATCCACCAGAAAAGTCAGTTGCGTTGCCGCACCTGCGTTGAGGCTGGAAAGTACCCCGTTGATGGTGGTAACACCGGCCACCGTGGTTGCGGCATAACTGATGCCAGACGGATCCCCCCCCGGAGCATCCGTCAGCGGAGAGCCATTCCACAGCGCACTGCCCGGAACATAAGTCAGACCGCTGCTGTTGAAAGCGGGAACCGCATTATTCCCGCCAATCAGATCGCTGAATTGAATGTTGTTTGCCGTAGCATTGCCGTTATTGCTGAAGGTCAGCGTGACAACAATATGCGCGCCGCCATTGTTATTGGGCGACACACCAGAACCTACGCTGAACGATTTAGTGACCGACAGCACGGCCTGCATCGACACTAACAGCGTGTCGGTATTGCTCTGAGACGGTATCTGATTCGTGGTCGCAGCGGCACTCACCAGGATCTTCCCACTGGCACCGGCAGTTGCCGTACCGGCTGCTACTGCAGAAACCAGAAAATTGAAAGACCCACCCGCTGCAATATTACCGGTATTGGTGATCGGAACCAGGCTATCCGGCACGCCATCGGCATTCGCATCCGCATACAGCGCGACATTAGCCAGACCCAGCAAGCCTGACTGAACTGCCGCACTCAGATAAAAGCTATCCGTGCCATTGCCGGTATTCCTGAGCTGATGCGGCAAATAATAAATGGCGCCGGGGCTAACCGTGCGCGCTTGCGCCGACGTCAGGATAAACGCAGAGACCTGCTGCACCTGAACCTCCACGGTATTGGAAGTCATGGTAGCTGTTTTGTTACTCGCCGCATCAATGTAACTGGCACTGGCCTGATTGGTGATCAGTGTACCCGCCAAAGGCATGGCTTGAACCGCTGATACTGCACACAAGCCCCATAGCACAGCCACAAGCATACGGCCTAAAGCTGAAGCCTGGTACAGCAAATGCTTCCTCAGTATGCGGATATTAAATATGCTCACAGTGTCAGGTCTATCATTTTTCAGAAGTCGCCCCAAACGATCGAGTCGACTCAGTCTGGATCATCTGAAAAAAAGGGGAGGAGCCCTCCCCTTTCTTTATTTCAACCCATCAACTCAAGGATTGATTTGTACACCGAAGGACAATACTGCCGAGGCACCTGGCGCCAGAGAGGAAATTGTCCCTGAGGAAATCGTCCCGGAGGCGCAGGTTGCTGGTGCTGTTGGCGTTGCTCCCCCACCACCGCTCAGTGCCACCGCTGCTGAACCACCCGCAGCACCGGTAGATGCGGCATTGCAGTTGTAGGTAGTATTGATCGGCGTTGAATCACTGATCACCAGCGATAACGCTGCGGTAACGCCCACGTTGGTAGCGGTAATCTGATACAGCAGGCACTGACCCGGCTTCGCCGTCAAGGTCGCATTGGTCCAGCTACTCACGGTACCGGTACAAGCCAAATCCTGCGATTGCAACTTGACCAGATTGACCTGACCCGCTATCACCGTAGACACATCCTGTGCCGAGACCGGCGTAGGCACAGCCACGCCATTGATCGTTCCGGTATCGGTCTGTGTGGCAGTCAGCAACACCGTATTAACATCGCCAGCCGCAGCAGAGCCAGGCGCCAACACCTTGTTCAGTATCGTCAACGACTGACCAGGCGAAAGCGTAACCGAAGTGAGCAGCGCATCCCCAGCATCCAGCACGCCATCACCGTTGCTGTCTGCATACAGCACATTACCCCAGTTGAGCGTCGCGCCAGCCGAACTGGAAGAGACCGTCACGCCCCCGGAAACAGAAGTGGTTTCGGTCACGTTACCGGTGTTGGTCAGGGTATGCTTATATACCACCGTACCCCCTGCATAGATTTGTGCACTATGGTTAGGGGTCAGCGAAATGGAACGAACGGTGTTCACGGTCACCGCATCCAGCAAATAATCCGTGGCACCTGTGGCAGGCGATGCCACCTTGAACACGATCTTTTGCCCGGGTGTAGGGATCGCCGCCTGACTGGCTGGCACCGAAACTACCGCGCAAACCGTGGCATTGCCACTGGCCAGCACCACGCCAGTATTAGTCAGCGATGCCCCCAGTGTGGTGCAATCGTAAGGAGTAGCCGTCGCGTAAAAATTCACCGTCCAGCCCGCAGGCAAGGTTGCTATCGTCTGATCCACCGAAAGTCCATAGTTATCCGCCACCGAACTGGTGTTATTAACCACCAGCGTAAAGGTGGTTGAAGTACCGGGATTGGTCGCATTAGTGACAATGGCGCCCGCAGCAATGGCCAGGGTCGGGGTTGTATAGATACCATTACCATTACCCGCCACTACGCCTGCGCTATTATTGGTCAAGTCTACCTTGTTTGCGGTAATCACCGTCAAGGTGTCGGTGACCGTATCCGAGACGCCAGCGCCAACGGAAGTCGCGGTCACCGTGACGCTGAACGGTCCACCCAAAGATACGGCTGGCAGCACCGCCTTGACAAACACGTGCGTCACCGCACCGGGTGCCAGCGGACCGGTATCAACAATACCGTCACCATTGGAATCAGACATGGGAGTGACACCATCCGACCTTAACAGCAAAAAAGTCGTGCCAGACGGGAAGTTGCTCGCCGAAGTGCTGATATTGAAGCTATCGGTCGCGTTACCGCTGTTAACAATCACGTTGTCGAAGGAAACCACCCCGCCCTGTGTTGCGGCAGCCACCGTCACGATATTATCTTTCACGCCCCCCGTATCCGTGGTTGAGGAAGCCGAGGGCGTGGTAGCTGCACTGCCCTTCAGATTAGGCGACTGGTAATAATCTGAGGCAATCACGCTATAGGTCGGCAGCACCGTATACGGCACGACATTGGTCTTGTTGCCTCCCGTCGAGCAATTTGCCGCAGTTGACAGCAGCGGGTTCAAGATTGCGCCATCGTTGTAACAGAAACGCCCGGTGTTATTAATCACGCCCGGCGTTGCGGTTGAGGGAACATTGACCACGAAGCTGAAATTACCACTGTTACCGGGTGCCACAGAACCAATGCGCGCCGTCACCGCAAAGTTGCCGGGTGAAGTCAGGTTATAGTCATAGGTGATCGCGCCTGCCGAAGGGGTGGCGGCTGCAATCACCCCGTCTGCTACTGCAACGCCGTTCCATTTCGCGCTGGATGCCACATAGCTCGCTCCAGTAGGAACGATATCCGCCAACACCAGATCGGTGGCGGTCGCGTTACCGGTATTGGTGTAGCTCAGGGTGTGAGGTTCACGCTACCACCCGATCCCG
The DNA here is from genome assembly GCA_903876685.1 of uncultured Nitrosomonadales bacterium. Taxonomy (GTDB): domain Bacteria; phylum Pseudomonadota; class Gammaproteobacteria; order Burkholderiales; family Gallionellaceae; genus Gallionella. The sequence continues at coordinate 25,222 of CAIRBC010000129.1, forward strand.
CAGCGATTGAAACAGACTTCCTGACACCGATGACCGCATTCAAATTAACCACCACAGAATCGGTATTGGTGGTGCTGGTAGCCGGAGTGTAAGCACTCGCCGCCGTGACCAGGTTAGATCCGATGGCACTGGCTGCTGCCGACCCCGAAACAGTGGTAACCGCCACGAAACAGGCTCTCGCACCGGCAGCCAGCGGGCCAACTGAGGTAATTGCAGACAAGCCGGAATCGGCGGCACCATCGCAGTTGTTGTCAGGATAATAAATCACCGTACCCAGACTGGCTGTCCCGGTGGTCAGGGTCGAACTCAAATTAAAGGTGTCAATGCCATTACCGGTATTGGTCAAGGTATGCGGAAAAGACAACGACTGTCCCGGTGCCGCAGTCAGGGTTTGGGTGTTGGTCAACGTCAGGGAAGCCACTTGCAAAACGGTGGTGACCACGGTATTCGAGGTTGAAATCCGCACAATTGCCGAGGCATCAGTATAGGTAGCGGCCGCCTGGTTACCGATGGTAGTGCCCGCTAGTGGTGCGGAAATAGCGGCACCTGCCCATAAAAACGCCACTACACCCAACATCCTGTGCAGCACTGATTTCCTGCACAGCCAACCAAACCTAATATTCATGACTATTCCTCTCCGATTAACATACAAAACATATCAATTACCTCTGCTCAGACCGCTCCTGTTCAACGAGCCTTGCCGCCTGTAGCTACAGGCTCCAGGTGAACCCGCGCACTCACCACCGTTTCCTGACCCGCATTCAATTCGCCGATAGCCCAGCGCAGGCTACGGTATTCCGCAACAGGGATGTCCTGCTCAAGGATTCTTCCATCTGTAGTCTTGACTTTTCTGCGCAACGGAATATCTGCATAGGTGATCCCGTCCACGCTTGCCTGGACAGCGGCAGGTTTGGCAGTTCCGGGCAAATACAGTGTTTCAGCAGGAATCGGCAGCGTAGCCTGCAATTTACGAACCGCATGCTTCGAGACATTGTGGTAAGTCGCCTGATATTCGACAACCTCACCTGGCTTGATGCCGTCAACCCCCTCCAACAGCTCGGCATTTCCGTGCTTGGCTACTTTAAGCTGCTTGAGCACAATCTCCACATCCCCTTTAGGCTCTGCAGCAGCCTGTGCCAAATTTGCCGACAACAATAACGGGAAAAGCAACACCAGGATTCGAAATATCAAACAAGGTATCTCTTTGAAATTCTCAGTGACGCTTGCAACACTGACCAGCGAAGTGACAGATTCAAAACCATATTGCCTATTCTTTTGCAAAGATTGTCCCATTACGTCCCTTTCAAATTTTCATATTTTCCGCAAATATTTTTGATAGTAAATTACAGTTATTTTAAAATTATAATTAAAAAAAAATAAAATCAATTACCCCAAAGGGCAAAATAGCAACTAAATATCATTTTTTAATAAGCGTAGTGCCTTGCGCCGAATGAAGCGAAAAGGGTTGCACACCTGCCTCCGCTGACCGGTGCATCGTGTTGCTCTGGCAAGCATGCATGAGATCGTATAACGTTTTTGCTAACCTTTGCTCTCTATTCAACCCGCTTGGAAGAACAGCCAGTGGTCATGGTCAACCTGCCAGCTGATGACGGTTATTCAAGACGACTTTATATAATTCGAACCACAGCACGCTCCCGAGTCCGACAGACAAACTCAGCATAAGCTGGTAAGGCGCGACTTGTCCGAAGTGGAACATCTCGCGCAAGAAGGGCAGTGTAAGCGTGAGCATGAGAAAGCTGAATGCTCCGCCGATCACCCACCACAGCGCCGGGTTTTGATTGCCCAGTGTTTGCAAGAATGTATATTGCCAGGAACGGTTTGTCAGAATCAGGCTGAGATTGCCCATCACCAGCGCTGAGAAGGTCAAGGCGCGAGCTTCTGTTTCCGATGCGCCCTGGTGTAGTGCATAACCCAGAACAGCGAGTGTGGCAAACAGCAAGAATACACCCTGGATCAGGCTGAGCAGGAGAATACGTTTTCCGAACAACGGTTCCTGTGGGTCACGCGGCGGGCGATGCATCACACCACGCTCTGCTGGTTCGGTCTCGAAGGCAATGGAGCAGGCAGGGTTGATAATCATTTCCAGGAATACGATATGCACCGGGGCGAACACCGGCGGCCAACCCAGTAGCAACGGGATCAGCGACAATCCGGCAATGGGAATGTGTACCGCGAAAATGTAAGCCATCGCTTTACGCAAGTTATCGAAAATTCCGCGCCCGAGGCGCACGGCGTGCACGATCGAGGCAAAGTCGTCGTCCAATAGCACCAGTGCTGCTGCCTCGCGCGCCACGTCTGTACCGTGCGCTCCCATGGCAATGCCGATGTGCGCGGCTTTCAGTGCGGGCGCATCGTTCACGCCGTCGCCGGTCAT
>CAIRBC010000130.1 GCA_903876685.1 uncultured Nitrosomonadales bacterium
GAAACGGACATGGCGGTTTCATTACAAGGGGTGGCATCATTGCCATGTCCGTTAGTTTGATGAATAAAAATCCGCACATCCTTCGACAGGCTCAGGACGAACGAATTTTGTACAAATCACCTAATGGGTGAGAGTCCGTTCGCCCTGAGTAGGGTATTTTTCCGTAGGACAAAAGGCGTTGAAAACGAACTGGGTGCTGTTTAGCGGCTGTCAGAAATCACTTCAGCCTCTTCTTGCAAGTTGCAGCATATTGATTAATATTGAATAAAAAGCTGTGCGTTGAGAGTAGCCCGCAAAGCGGGCGTATCGAAGGTTTTTTCAACCTCCAACAGAGGAATATAGGATTATTGGCGACCGAAATTACCACCCTGCCCGTCGGGGCAGGGTGGTTCTTCAAACCGTGTACTGAAATATTTTTGTAATATCCATATTTAAATTTTGCTTGGCTTGAATGGGTTGGTCGAATATATACTGCAGCCACGTCACCATTTAAGCTGTAAATAATCGTAACCAATTGAACATCTGCGCTAATCTGCGTAATCTGCGTAATCTGCGGATTGAACTACGGAATTTAGGTTAATATGGATACAGGAACTACCTGCGATTTTGAGGATGCCTGTCATAATGAAACCCACTATTGAATGGAACCCAAACAGCTTGCTGTGTTCATTACTGTTTGAGCCCTTACATATCGCTATAGCCAGTCTCGAAACCCGCAACTTTCCCACGCTGATCGATTTGAACAGGCTGCTGGCCACTCAGCGACCGGCGATTACCGTAGATAGCGGTTTGCCGATACGCTTCATCGCGCAACAATATGGCAAACTTGCCTTCGAGGCACAGTATGAGCCGCGCTGTTATCTCGAAGGTCTGTTGCAGACCCGTGTACAAAACTGGCATGATCTGCTCAACGCACTGGTATGGCTGACTTTTCCCAAGAGCAAGGCGGCGATTAATCGACTGCACTACCGCGCCTTTACTGAGAAGCCTGTCGAAGGCACCAGTCAACGGGGTGCCGTGCGCGACATGAGCACCCTGTTCGACGAATCCGGGGTGGTCGTGGTTTATTCAGCGCCGGAGCTGGCGCTGCTGATGAAAAACTTTCAATGGAAGGAACTGTTTTGGCAACGGCGCGAGCAGCTGAAAACCAGTATGGGCTTTTATCTTTTTGGCCACGGCCTCTATGAAAAAGCACTGAATCCTTACGTCGGACTGACCGGTCAAGGACTGATGCTGGCGGTAGAAGCGGATTTTTTCGCCTGGACTTCCTCGAAACAACTGAGCTATCTGGACGAAAGGGTGGCCGACTACCTGAATAGCCATTGCCGTAGCACGAGAGAACTGACGCCAGTTCCACTACTGGGTATGCCCGGTTGGAGTGCTGACAACGGCTGTGCCGCGTATTATGACAATACTCAATATTTCAGACCCGGCAGGCGCAAAAAACCAGCCTGACAGCGCCAAAGTTCAGGCACCGCGCAATAGCTCCGTGAACGCTTCAACAGCCAGGGTTCTGGCTTGCCCAAACCCACCGACAAAACGCACGGAGGAAGGCACGATCCTGAACAGCGAAAAATCTGTAAAACTGAACATATCCAGGCTGTGCGGAAAACGCTTCAGATATATTTCTTTGGCTGACTCATATTCATTTTCAGCCTGATTGTACTGTGTCGCATGCCCCTGTACCGTGATACGCGGCAAGGCCTGGGGGGCAATTGCCGGCTCTGGCGAGGCGCAAATCAGTACGCTTACCGGCGGGCTTTGTAACATGTCCCTGGTATGGCTTGCCAGTTGACTGACATGGATTATCAGGCTGGCACTTTCTGGCAAAACCGCAAAAGGAACCATCGAAACAAAAGGATGCCCCTTATGCAGCGTACCCAGCGCAGCGATTTGCTGTTGGGTATACAGCTCACGAAACAGTTGAATCTGCTCATTATTCATCAAATTTTCGCCTAGTGTTATAGTGAAAGCAGATTATGCCACTTCCGGATTTGTTCCAGTGCTGAAAATAACAGGCAAGCGTTGAAGACTAAGCTTCCTCAACAACTTCATCTTTGGGCAAATGCAGGACACCGGTACTGAAAATGTATTCGAACAAATCTCCGTATCGTCCCCACTCGATCGCGATGCGCAGCGCGGCTTTGGCATCCATTTCACCGAGTGTGAAGCGCAGCAGATTGAGAAACATATCCTCATGCAAATCACCGGATGGATCCTGCACCAGACCATGATGTATATAGGAAATCAAGGGGACATGTTCCAGCAACTGCTGGCCGAAAATTGCCTGCCTCTCTGGATTGCTCGCCTGCACATATTGTGAACCAAGCGGATTAAGTATGATATCGCCATGATCCAGCTGAACAAATCCCAGCAGCGTCAGCGCACTCGACACATCCAGCAGCTCGCGGTCGTCTATCTCGGACTCATCGGCAAGCATCGGCAAATCTGCACGCCCATTAAAAGGTTCACCCGCCAGCAGTTCCAGTATCCCCTCCATGCTGAGAATTTCGGCTTCAGGCAAGCGGTCGCCCAATTGTAACTTGATTTCCTTGCCGATCACCCGACCCGCCCGCGCGCCCCCTACCGTCATCAGACCATAGGTCTTGTCGATCAGCTCGCGTACTTCGGCACTCTCGACCTGACGCGGTCGTGAAAGCGTCACCGGTAATTCATCCCGCACCCGTCCAGGATCACTGGCAAACACCAGTATACGATCCGCCATCATGGCGGCCTCTTCGATATTGTGCGAGACCACCAGTATGGCTCGGGTGGGAATTTTCCCGCTTTCCCAAAGCTCCAGAATATCTTCGCGCAGGCGCTCTCCGGTCAGCACATCCAGTGCCGAGAACGCCTCGTCCATCAGCAATACTTCCGGCTCCATCACCAGCGCGCGAGCGATACCCACCCGCTGGCGCATACCGCCGGATAATTCTCGTGGCAACGCCCCTTCAAAACCCGATAGTCCGATCATCTCGATAGCCGCTTCAGCACGCTGCGCTCGTTCCTTGAGCGGCACACCCTTCGCCTCCAGACCCAACTCCACATTTTTCTGCACCGTGAGCCACGGAAATAACGCGAAGGACTGAAAAACCATACTGATACCATCGGCAGGTCCGTACAGTGGCAGTTGCCGGTACAACACCTCGCCGCTATCAGCAGGAATCAGACCTGCCATGATACGCAACATCGTAGACTTTCCTGAACCAGATTTGCCGAGCAAGGCGACAATCTCGCCATCATTCAGGGTGAAATTGACCTCTTCGAGCACGGATCTGGCCTTGCCATCCGCCGAGCGAAAGGACTTTCCCACGGACTTGAGTTCGATAATCGGCATATTCATCACTATTCCTAAAAATGCAGTCGGTTTTCGGCCATAAGGTACAGCCGACGCCAGACAAAATTATTGAAACCCATCACAAACAGGCACATCACGCCTATACCGAGGGCGATACGCGGGAAATCACCGGCCGCCGTCATTTCGGCGATATAGCTGCCCAAGCCCTGCGCCTTCAGGGTGGTGTCACCCCAAGTCACATATTCAGCGACGATACTGGCATTCCAGGAACCGCCAGAAGCAGTGATCGCCCCGGTCACAAAGCTGGGGAAAATCGCCGGGAGCAGATAACGCCGCCACTTCAGCAGTCCCTTCAGACCAAAATTCTGTGCGGCATAGCGCAGTTCAGTCGGCACGGTAGACGCACCGGCAATCACATTGAACAAGATATACCACTGCGTACCAAGGATCATCAGCGGCGACAACCAGATATCCGGATTGAGATTAAAGTGTACTAGCAGAAACACCGCGACCGGGAACATCAGATTGGCCGGGAAAGCCGCCAGAAACTGTATCAACGCTTGCGCCCGTTCGGTCAGTCTCAGACTCATGCCGATCCCTATGCCGACCGGCACCCATACCAGTGCTGCCAGCGCAATCAACACGATCACCCTGAACATCGTATAACAGCCAAGCACGAAAACCCGCCCTACTTCACTCCAACCCACTTCGGTATGAATAAAATGCACCAGCGTCCATAAGGCATAAAACACGGCAGCGGCGATGACCGCGTCCCAGATACGCTCTGGCAGTGCTGAAAGCAACTTGGGGCGCGCCCGAATCGAGGTGCCATCATAACGCAGCCTGAACAGGGCGAAAGAACGCTCCAGCAACTTGCCAAAGCTGGCGATGATGTGTTGCGTGCGCTCGGTGCGCTGTAACCAGGACAAGAGCCAGGATTCCTGTGCGGTTTCACCGCCGGTTTCCTCGAAACGAAACTTGTCTGCCCAGGCGAGCAGCGGTCTGAAGAACAGCTGATCATACAGCATCACCCCGATCAACATCGAACCGATCGCCCAGCCGATTGCCTGCAGGTCGCGCTGTTCGATAGCCAGCGCGATATAAGAACCGATACCCGGCAACTTGATATTCTGGTTGGACACCGAAATAGCTTCCGAAGCCACCACGAAAAACCAGCCGCCAGACATGGACATCATCATATTCCATAACAGTCCGGGTGTAGCAAACGGCAACTCCAGTCGCCAGAAACGCTGCCAGGCGGAAAGCTTGAACATGTTTGCCGCTTCCCGAAGTTCGGCAGGAACGGTGCGAAATCCCTGATAGGCGCTGAAAGCCATGTTCCAGGCCTGCGAGGTAAATATGGCGAATATTGCGGCGCATTCCACGCCCAGCAGACTGCCCGGAAACAGTGCAATAAAGCCCGTCACAGTAATCGACAAAAATCCCAGCACCGGAATAGACTGGAGTATATCCAGCATCGGCACCATGATTTTTTCAGCCACGCGATAACGGGTCGCCAAAACCGCAAATAGACAACTGAACACAATTGAGGCGCCCAGCGCGATGAACATGCGCATCGTGGTACGCAACAAATAATAAGGCAGGTTTAACGGTTCCAGCGATATCGGCAGTATTTCACCCAATTGGTAGGGAC
>CAIRBC010000131.1 GCA_903876685.1 uncultured Nitrosomonadales bacterium
AGGTCTAGCTAAGTAGCATAAACTGACCGGTGCCCGCAGGCAGGTGAGGTTCCGGCACGCCGCAAACCAGCTCAGCAACCGGTACAAGTAGCTCCGCATCTGGACAGGTAGCATCCCGGGACGCCTCCACAAGTCTGTGACAAGCAAGACAGCGGTGAAACTGGGGTGGCAGTTGCCGCAGCCTTCTTTGCAGTCTTCTTCTTGTGCTTCCTGGCCTTGGTTTTCGCAGGCTGCACTGTCTGTGCTGAGGAAACGCCGGAGGCTGGTGTAGGTGTGGTTTCTGCCGCCCACGCAGGCACGACGATCAAGGCACACAATAAAAACAGCATATTTTTCATGGTGCTACTCCCTTGGTGGATGAAAATGGCTAGCTTTGAATCCCTACCAGCTAAATTTTGCCTTCGCATAAGTCAGTCGCCCCTGGCTGAAACGTGGCGTGAGCGGGTCTTGCTCGGTATACAGGACTCTTGCATTGGTGGCGTTACGCACGCCGACATCCAGCGAGTCGCTGCGGTTGAAGCGCCAGTTCACGCTGGCATCCGCCAGGTTGAAGGATTGCCATTGCGGGACATCGAACAGAATGTCGGTGAAATTGACACTATCCGACGAGGGTTGTGTGGCGTTGAGCAAGTTGTGGCTCCAGGCCAGATTCGCTGTCCACTGCGAGTTGGCAAACCAGCGCAGAGCCACTTGCTCCGAGCGTAAATGCTGTCTCAGTATAGAATCTGGAGATGGGTTAAGAGGGGAATTTTGGATAAGTTCATCGTCATAAGCCAGGGTCACATTCAAGGCGTTGGGCTGCCAGTGCAATGCCAGCCGTGACTCGTCAATATGCTTTGGCATTGTTCTCATTACCTTACCAGTATTGATGGTACTCTCAGCCCAGCGTCGCTGTGCCTGCCCTTCCAGCAGCCAGTTGGCAGCTAGTTGTTTGTTAGCGCCCAGTGCCACCGCTCGCACCAATTGCAGTGTATCGCCGGGGCGCTCAAGTATTATGCCCGCCAGGGAGGCAGGCGCTAGCGATGCGTTGCCGATTGCTTCATCGCTCAGGCCTTTCCAAACAGCAAGGCGCAGATGCGTAGCATTATCCGGTGTGTAAAGCATCCCCAGTTTGGGTAGCCAGTTCCGCTGGTAAACGCTGTAATCGCCGGTGTTGGTGACATTTAGCAAATCGTTCTTGCCCCAGGCCAACCCCGCTTCCAGTTGCCAATAAGGATTCAGCGTCTGCTGCCAGTTTGCATAGACTTGTTGCGCGACAAACGCCATGGAAGTTTGCGATGATTGTTGAACCCTCGTCGCGTGAGTCGAGTGCGCGCCCCATTGCGTGGTATAGCCAGCGCCGCTGCTTCGATATTGTAGTTCCTCGCTGCTGGAACTGCTGCTGTTATAATTAAGCGAGGTATTAGTGCCTGGAGGCCCGGTATAGATTGGATCTGACGGCGATAAAAAGTCGGCCGTCCATTCCCTGTTTTCGGTCTGACCAGTCTGCTGACGACTAATCAGACCGCGCAACTCGCTGCTATCACTCAGACTGTGGCGCAGTCCCAGGCGCGTAATGTCGCTGGTATCTTCATATTGGTAAGCGAGCCCTCTGTTCAATGGATCTGCTGGATAGGTTATTTCGCCACGTCTGGAACTGAAGGTCTGGTACGACACGAACAGTTGCGTGGATTGTGCAGGTCGCCATTGCACCACGGCTTGCGTATTACGGTTATCGAGATTCTGGTAAGGCGCAAACCCGTCGCTCTTGAATTGTAGCCCCGCCAGGCTTAATCCCAGAATGTCACTGCCCACGCCTACACGCACCTGTGCGCCGTTGGTGTTTTTGCTGCCTATGTTCGCATCGGCTTCCAGCATAGTGTTTTTGCTAAACAGCGCGTCGTAATGGTTATAACTGGATTGCGCTGCAACTAGGCTGCTGACTACGCCATGCTGCGGAGTCACTGCACCGGTCTGTCCCAAGCTGTCGCCATAGATGTCCGGGGATGAGGGCATGTTGCCCGGTCTTTCGTTGAACAGGCTTTGCAGCAGCAGGCTGCGTCTGGCAGACTCGCCAAAGCGTTGACCTTGTAGCACATCGGCCTGATTTCGCAAATTGGCAGAATTCTTTTCGACTACCGCTGTGGAGAGAGTTTGAAAGGCTATGCTCTCCAATCCCAGGCGGCGCTGAACCTCTGAGAGATTGGCCTGCAATAATTGTGAGTCTTCGCCAAGCAATTGATCACCGCGATAAACGGATCTATAGGTCTTTCTAGCAGCTGCTTCGCGCAAACTTTCCCTGGCATCCAGCGGCCGGTTGGTCTGCAATTCGGCCTGCGCCTGATAAAGCCAGGGGATCGGATCTTTGGGGTCGGCGAGCTGGGCGCTACGCCAGCTTGCTCTGGCGGCTTCGGTTTGCCCAAGATTCTGTTGCGAGCGCCCCAGATAGGTCAGGATTAGCGCATTGTCGGGATCGGCTTCGTTGGCCGCCTGAAGCTTCGCAAGACCTGCCTCGAAGTTACCGAGTCTTGCTTCTGCAAGCCCCAAGCCCAAGAGCGCCTTTGCGTCTTTTGGGTCGCGCCGTAAGGCGGCTGCAAAGGCGGATTTCGCCTCAACTGCCTGTCCTTCTATCAGAAAGACCAGGCCACTCACTGCATTGACATAGGGGTTCGCGGTGTCAAGACTATTCGCCTGAGCCACCAGCGCTCTGGCCGATTCAACATGGTTCAGGGTTAACTCTAGCTCAGCCTCGCGCGCCAGGGCTGTCGCCTGCTTTTGCATGCTGGTGTTGAAGTCGTGCATTACGCTATGTGCTTCAGCCAGGCGACCGTTTGCTTGCAGCGCATAGGATTTAGCAAGATGCGGCAGGACTGAACCCTGCTGGTCGTGCGCATGGTTCGCCGCAACCAGCGCTTGCTCGATTTTCCCCAAATGCAAATAAGCCATCGCGGTGAGCGCGTAAGCATCTGCAGCATAGGCGGGTTGAGTAAGCACCGGTGAGAGTATTTCGAGCGCCTGCAAGGGTTGATTGCCTTGCAGCAAGAAACTGGCGCGCATCAGAGCGAGCTGATGATCTGCGCTTGCCTGGCTGGCAACTTCGTCGAGCAGTATCAGCGCCTCAAGGAAGCGGTCTTCGGCTTGCGCCTGCAACGCAGCCTTGATCGCGGCAGAAGGTTGCAAAGGCTGATATTGGGTGGCGGCCAGCGACAAGGTGAAAAGAGCGCTATGGCCGCGCCCCAGGGTCTGTTCGTTTGAAGCTCTGATTTGCCCCAGGAATTGATCTTCATCGGCTGCCTGCGCGGCATTCAAGCAAAGTCCTGCAATAAAAGACAACAGCAATACTTGTTTCATCGTTAGACCATATTGGTTAGTTATTTTGGTCAGCCATCGGGAAACGGCTTGAGATCAGATTCATTAATTTCGCACGAGTTGGCGTTTGTGGTGGAATATTTGAAAATGTTAACCGGAGTTTAACAAGTACCAAATTTTAATCAATATAATCATAATATTGCAGCGTACTAGTTTTGTAATAGAGAAATTTCTCTTTTTTTCTTGTTAATTTTCTATTATCTGGTGAATTTTATAGTCCCTCCCGGG
>CAIRBC010000132.1 GCA_903876685.1 uncultured Nitrosomonadales bacterium
AATGGCGGCACCACCCAGTTGCGAGGCGTAACCCCGGATATCAGTCTGCCGACCACAACGGATACAGAGAGTTTTGGCGAATCCAGCTACACCAACGCCTTGCCTTGGACGCAAATAAAGGCGGCTGAGTATACGCCTTCCGAAAACTTGTCAGGGATCATGCCTTTGCTGATTGCCAGTCACGAGCAGCGCATTAGCCATGACAAAGATTTTCAGTATCTGTTGGAAGATATAAACGAAATGAATCTGCAGCGCAAGAAAAACCTGATCTCGCTTAATGAGACTGAGCGCAGCAAGGAACGTAAAGCGCATGAAAGACGTGCAAAACTGCGGGAAAAGAACAGCAAGGAAACGGCTAACAGCTTCCAGGATGATGGTATGCAATCCAATGAACGTAAACTCGACGCCGATTTAGCACTCGAAAAAGCGAAAACTAGTGCACACGATATATTGCTCGACGAAGCGGCGCATATACTCAGTGATGAAGTAAGTCTGTTAAAACCCAAACTATCAGCAAGCCGCTAGTGCGATATTTCATTTAAAGTTTCAAAAACGGGGTCAGGTCTAGTTAAGTAGCTTAACTAGACCTGACCCCGTGGTTGGTGTGCTACTTAGCTAGACCTGACCCCGTAATTGCCGTAATTTGACCCCGTAATTCCTGATCTGGCTTGAGGGTTACACCAAATGTGGATTAAAACGCCGCTCCTCGCCAAAGGTGGACATTGGTCCATGGCCGGAAATGAAGGAAACATCGTCGCCAAGCGGAAACAAGCGCTCATGGATCGAGGAAATCAGGGTGTCGTAATCGCCGCGCGGGAAGTCGGTACGGCCTATGGATCTTCTGAATAATACATCGCCTACCAGTGCCAATTTGCTAGTCGCGTCGAAGTACACCACATGTCCGGGTGTGTGCCCTGGAGTATGCAGTACCGCAAGCGTTGCTTCACCAATTTGCACCGTGTCACCTTGCTCCAGCCAGCGCGAGGGAGTAAAGGAAGCGGCTAAGGGAAAACCATATTTTTTTGATTGATCAGGCAAGCCTTCAAGCAGAAACTCATCCGCGCTATGCGGTCCTTCTATCGGCACACCAAGCTGATTCGCCAAGGCTGCGGCACCGCCAGCATGGTCGATATGGCCGTGTGTTAACAGTAATTTCACGACCGTCACGCCTTGTTCCGCAATGGCAGCGAGAATTTTAGGCAAATCACCACCGGGATCGACTACGGCGGCCTGTAAGGTTTTTTCGCACCACAACAGGGTGCAATTCTGCATGAACGGGGTAACGGGTATGCTGCGAAATTTCATGGATGTTCCGAGGAGTCAGTGATTGGCTTATTATAACAGACCCACAGCGAGCTATTACTCCGCATGACTGTCGCTATAGTGCTCTACAGGCACGATGCCGTTCATGTCGATTTTGAGTTGTGCGCGTGCTTCTGGTGACATTTTCTCAAAGCGTTCATGCATTTCCCTGCGGCGCTCCGCCTGAACTTCAGGCGGCAAATTACGTAAGTGTTCTTTCATTTTTTCACGCATTTCGCTACGCTCTTCAGCTGACATGTTTTCGAAGCGCTGATGTAATTCCTCATGACGTTTTGCGCGCTGTTCTTCCCATTCTTTACGTCTTTCGTCATAATGACGGTTACGGTCTACAGGTGACATGTTTTTAAAGTCTTCACGCATCATTTCATGTAGCTCGCGACGCTCCTCGGGGGGTATTTTTTCCCATTGTTCCCTCAAAGCCTTGCGTTGCAGCGCGCGTTGTTCTGAGGTAAGTTTGCGCATTTCTTCGTGCATTGCCTCATGTTCTTTGGCACGCTGTTCGGGCGTCATGGTTTTCATACGCTCCAGGCGTTGTATCTGATTGGGGATGGGTGAATCATCTGCCAGAGCGTCAAGGCTGAAAGATACGACCATGAAGGCAGTGATCATCATTAGGGTGTTCATTGTTGTATCCTTGCAGGTGGATGAAACAGTCGAGCCCCATGATGCAAGTGATATGTAATTGTAGTGTTTATAGAGAGTGCTAATTTGTAAAAATTTGTTTCATTTGCGCACTGATTTTGAATCGCGCGCTTTATTATGTGTATTATATTATTATGACTAATCAACAACGTTTACTTATTATTGACGACGATGCTCGCTTGCGCGATTTGTTGGTGCGCTATCTCGGCGAGCAAGGATTTGTTGTCAAGGCGGTAGGGGATGGCAGCGCGCTGGACAAGGCACTGGCGCTGAACCGCTATCATTTACTGGTGCTGGATTTGATGATGCCTGGTGAAGATGGCTTGTCGATTCTGCGGCGCTTGCGCAGTTCCGGGGAAACGGTGCCGGTGATATTGCTAACCGCAAAAGGTGACGAAATAGATCGCATCGTCGGCCTGGAAATGGGTGCGGATGATTATTTGCCCAAGCCTTTCAATCCGCGCGAGTTGGTGGCACGCATTAATGCGATATTACGGCGCAAGGGATTGCAACCGGTAGGCGCGCCCGAGACCGAGGAAAAGAGCCTGGTTTTTGGTGATTGTGAACTGAATTTTGCCACGCGAGTGCTGACTCGAGCGGGGTCGCCGGTGTCGTTGACGACGGGGGAATTTGCCTTGCTCAAGGCCTTGGTGAGCCATCCGCGTCATCCTTTATCACGCGATAAGTTGATGGAGTTGGCGCGTGGTCGTGATCACGAACCATTGGATCGTGCCATTGACGTGCAGGTATCGCGGTTACGCAAACTGATTGAAGAAGATCCCGCCAAGCCACGTTTCATTCAGACAGTCTGGGGACATGGCTATGTGTTCGTGCCGGACGGAGTAAAGGCTGCTTGATTCATTTGCCAAAATCCCTGCTGGCGCGTGCATTTTTGTTGATGGTCATTTTGATCATGCTGTCGTTTGCCGCCTCGCTAGCCATTTTTCGTCAAGTAGAACAACAGCCGCGCACCAGTCAAATGGCTCAGTTGGTGGTGTCGATAGTTAATCTAACGCGTGTGGCAGTGCTTGCAACCGCACATGAATGGCGCGGTGCCATGTTGTATGAATTAGCTGAATCAGAAGGGTTGAGTGTACAGATGGCCGAGTCAGGTGATGTGTTGATAGCGTTGCCGGATTCCCCCCCTGAATTGCAGATGATGGTCGCAAAGGTTCGTGCCAGCCTGGGGGATAACACGCGCTTTGCGGCACAACGCAATGGTGTCGAAGCGCTGTGGGTCAGTTTTTTTATCAGTGACCAGGAGTTCTGGGTGGCTTTGCCTAAGGAGCGCATTGAATATCCGGTATCGCAGGTAATGCTGTTGTGGTGCGGGGTGGTGCTGGCACTCGCGTTGATTGGTGCTTATTTCATCGCGTGCCAGGTGGCATATCCCTTGAAGCGACTCGCACAGGCTGCCAATCAGATAGGGCAGGGTGTTACACCACAGTTCTTGCCTGAGCAAGGTGCACAGGAAATAATTTCGGTTTCGCATGCTTTCAATCAGATGTATGCCGATCTCAAAGCCGATGCGCGTGAACGAAGCTTGGTGTTGGCCGGAATTTCGCATGATTTGCGCACGCCACTGGCACGCGTCCGGCTTGCAGCAGAACTAAGCGCAGATGAACTGTTGCGCGAAGGACTGTCCGCAGATGTCGAACAGATGGATGCGGTGATCCGTCAGTTCCTTGACTATGCGCGTCTGGATGACAATGAGCATAATGGAATCTCGCGCTTGCGTCCAAACGAGGCTAGTGAGGTTTCTGAATCACATTCAACCGAAGGCTTGGTATTGACTGATTTGCAAGCCCTGGTGCGGGAAACGGCACAACAATTTGCGGCACAGGCGCAATCGATAGCGCTTGAGTTGCAGCCAGTTTCGCCATTGGCGGTACGTCCATTGTTGTTCAAGCGCGTACTGTGCAACCTGTTGGATAATGCCATTAAATATGGTGGCGGGGAGATTACTGTACAGCTTGCGGTGCAAGGCGAGCAGTTGGTATTGGCTGTGGCGGATCGTGGAGCAGGTATCCCGGCCGCTCAACGTGCAGTCGTGAAGCGCCCGTTTATCCGTCTGGAAAGTGCTCGCAGCAATGCGACCGGATCTGGTCTGGGTCTGGCGATAGTGGATCGTTCTGTCAAGTTGTGTGGCGGCGAGTTTCATCTGGAAGAGCGCGAGGGTGGCGGATTGGTGGCTAGTGTGATATTGCCTGTAGCCTGAGGTCATCAGGATATACCGTGCGCGGGTACAATTTGCGTTTTTTGTAGGAGAACTCCTACAAAATCGGTTTATTGATGATTTCTATAAAACCTCAATTTATGGCCGCGCGAGGGATTTTAATCAGTTTTAACTTGCCAATGACCAGGGATTGGGGTAGGGTAGCCGGAGTAATTTTTTCGAGGAGAGCATCATGGCCGTCAATAGTGTCGCAGCAACATCCGTTAGTGCCATTCCCAGCAGTGTGTCGACGCAGCAGACTACGCCCAGGAATGACAAACAAGTCGAAAAACAACAGGATTCAACCGTGGTCAAGTTGTCCGCGCAGGCGCAGCAACTGAATCGTAACGCAGACACCGTGCGTGCACCGCAGCAGGAAGTGGTAGCGCCCGCCAGTGTGCCGGTCAATCAATCGGCAAGCAAAGGTGCAAACGTCAATACCTATGCCTGAAGCCTTATTTAAATCGAGACCCCTTCCAGCCTCCCCCTATCATTCCCTATGAATACTGTGTGGCAGCAATTTCTGATGGAACAAGGAGCTTTAACAGCTCCGCAAACTCACTACAGCGATGCGTATCCAGGAGTGCTGCTTTGCGACTTGAGCCAGTTTGGTGTACTTCGGGTGTCCGGTGAGGATGCGCAAACATTTCTGCAAAATATGCTGAGTAACGACCTTAGTCTCGTCGGCTCAGGGTGTGCACAATTAAGCAGTCTGAATACCCCAAAGGGGCGGATGCTGGCCAGTATGCTGATCTGGCGCGATGCAAGTGGCTATTTTCTGCAATTACCGCGTAGCTTAGGTGAACCGATACGCAAAAAGCTTAGTATGTATGTATTGCGTGCCAAAGTGAAGGTGGCGGAGGTCAGCGATGAAATCGTCATGCTGGGTTTGTCGGGTGCAATTGCTTCACAACTATTGCGTAGTCAATTCGGTGATTTGCCTGAACAGCCCTACGGTTACACAGACTTCGGACAGGCCGGTGTGCTGAAATATAGCGACACGCGCTTCCTGGTGATAGCGGGTACGTCTCAAGCGCAGTTGCTCTGGCGAACTTTCAGTCTGCAGGCGCAACTGCAGGGCAGCGCCAACTGGGACTGGCTTAATATTCGCGCGGGCATTCCCATTATTCTGCCGCAGACCCAGGAACAATTCGTTCCGCAGATGGTGAATTTCGAATTGCTTGGTGGCGTTAATTTCAAGAAGGGTTGTTATCCGGGACAGGAAATCGTCGCGCGCATGCAATATCTGGGCAAGCTGAAGCGCCGCATGTACCTGGCTCATTTAGTCGGAACTACTTTGCAGGAAGCACCACTACCCGGCGATGAATTATATGATACTGAAGGTCTGGTCTGCGGCATGATCGCGAATGTCGCCATCGCACCCGGTGGCGGTTACGATGCGCTGGTGGTGATACAGATTGCCAGTCGCGAGACGCAAACAGTGCGTCACCAATCCTTGCAGGGAGATGCTTTACAATTTTTGGAGCTACCTTATTCCCTCACAGCGGTTTAAACGCGTTGATGGTTCGCCATTCACGCAGCGAGAGATAGCTTTTCTTCAGTCGCCAATCTGGCGGCGCCGGAAATAATGGTATTAATTTCGTCGAGCAGTCCGGAGACGTTAGTAATTGCCTCGCGCGCATTTCCGGTCATACCCTCCACCAGGCTGATCTGGCTGTTAATGTCATGGGTATCCTTGCTGGTCTGTCTGGACAATGCTTTTATCTCATTGGCCACTACCGAGAAGCCACTGCCAGCGCTGCCGGCATGAAAGGCTTTGAAAGTGGCATTCCAGGCCAGCAGATTGGTCTGTTTGGCGATAGAGCCGATTTCTACGGCAATATTTTCGATGCAAGTGACGGCTGAAATCAGGTCGCTGACGGCGGTTTCTGCCGTTTGCGCATGCCGGGTGGCACTCACCGCGATCTGGTTGGCAATTTCCACCTGTTTGGAAACACGATGATTCTGCAGTTGATCTACATAGCGCCGCCGTAAGGCCGAAGTCACAAATTTGCTAATAACACGCGCCAGCGGGGTTACTTCCGCAAGCGGGCCGCCGATGCCGAAATTGATTATTCTGACACCCTGGATGTCTATGCCTATGCTGTAACCTTCCCGCATCCCTACCGATTTTGCAGCTTCTTCGGTAGTTACCGCCCGTTCATTCAGCTTTCCCGACATGATAAGCGCGGCAATCGCATGGATATTGCCGATGCGTTCTCTGGCGCTGGAGGCGACAATGACACCACCTTTTCCCATGAAAGAACAAACGTAACCCAGATCCATTGACACCATGTCGCACAGTTCCTGAGCGAATTCCGGGTCGAATATTGCCGTTGATCCGCCTTCTCCAGCCTCATCAGATCCCAAAATTTGCACTATCGCAGCAATAGCGTTATCGATCAGGTTGACCGAGGTTGAGACGGTGGAAAATGAATCATGGACACTCTTGACCGCCTCTTGCACCTGCCTGATGTGACTGGCGATTTGATCTGCAGCGCTGGTTGTTTTGTTGGATAGGGTTTTCACTTCCGTGCCAACCAGGCTGAAACTTTTGCCGATACTTCCCGCACGTGCGCCCTCGATGCTGGCAGTCACCGCCAGCAGATTGGTCATGCTGGCAATGCTGCGGATCTGTTCGATGAACTGGCTGACGCGTTGGGTGGTTTCGATGAGCGCATCGATTGCCGAATCGCCATTTTGTGAGGCGGTCAAGGCGGCAGTTACCCGTTTTCGTGCCTGATCCACGTAGCAGGTGGCTTGATTCAGACGTGATTGATCGGCATATTGTGCACGTAGCATCAAAGTCATTAACCGGCTCATGGCGCGAGCCAGTGGTGAAACCTTCTCCAGCGGACCTGCGATCGCAAAACTGGCAATCCGTTCGCCATCCAGGTTGATGCCTATATTCAAGCCTTCCCTCACGCCTGGAGTACGCGCCGCTTCTTCCGCAGTCACCCCCTTTTGATCGATCTTTCCAGCCATGATCTGGCTGGCTACAGAATGGACTTGGCCTATCCGATCCCTGGCGCTGGAAGCGATGATCAGTCCACCCTCTCCCATGAAACTACAGATATAGCCGAGTTCGCTGGCTATGGAGTCGCATAATTGCTGTCCTAATACATCGTCAAATTTATAAGTCATTTTCTGCTTTAAGCGTTAATGCTTGTAACCCACTTGAGTCACTTTCTGGTATTTTTCATTGGCTCGGAGTGGCGGGTACATTTTTCCATCCACCCGGGCATACGGGAACATAGGGATAATAACCTTTTTCCGCCTCACAGTAATAATAAACATAAGTGGCCGGTGCTTTGACGGGTTCGGCAGCCACTGCAGCAATAGCAGGCGTTACCTGATAAACAGTTGGGTAAACATAGGGATAAGGTTCTGGGTGGTAGACATAGGGGGGTCTTGCCAGTTCATAGCCAAGGATGCTGCCAAAGAGGATAGACGGGAAAATCCAGTCGTTACCGCCGCCACGGTGTCCATGTCCATCTGCATAAGCTGCGCCAGTCGACAACAGCAAGGCTGCCATAATCAGTATTTTCATTTTGGTTCTCCAAAGTTTTATAAATCACGGAAAAGGCGGGGTGGTTATTTCCCTGGAGGTGTGGCAGGTACGGTCTTCCAGCCGGTAGGGCAACTCGCCACGTAAGGATAATAGCTCTTGCTGGCCTCGCAGTAGTACCACGACTGGGCGGCAGCAGGTGCTGCAGGTGTCGGTGCAGGTGCCGGTGCAGGTGGATGTGCAGTAACTATGGCAGGCGCTATCTGTGGAGTCGCTTGCATGACCATCACCGGCGGCACATAGGGATCCGGATAAGGATAGACTGGCTGTGGATAAAAATACCAAGCGCCACCTGCGATCCACCACCAGCCAAACGTGCCCTCATGCCGACCCTTATGCCATCTGCCGCCGCGCCAGGTATGCAGGTCATGATTGTCAAAGTGTCTGATATCGCCGTGCCAGCCGCCTCGATGATCGTCATGTCTGCCCGAATCGCCATGACGCTCATCCCGTTCGGCACTGGCTGGAATTGCGGCAGCGCACAGGGTTGCTGCAAGCAGTAGCTTGATTGCAATTGATTTTTTTGTTCTCATGATAACTCCTTTGAGTTTAATGGGTCAGGCAAGAGGTGATCATGAAGCGCGGGTTAATATGGGTCGAACTAATTCTACTGACTTTTAGTCTGCGCGTCACAACTTGTTTGTACATAAAGTCTGCATGGTATTTTAACAGCTTTCATAGGTAGCCATTCTGCGGCTTAAATGTAACAGGAATATTTTATCAGGTATCCAGTTTGTAAGTTTTTGTTGCCACACCGGTATTTTGCGACAATAAATTGTTGTGAAAAAGGTGCAGGTCAATGATTCTGGAAATTAAATGTACAAGTTTGCGCTTATCTCAAGGCAAAAGTAGCGTAAAATGTCTGGGATATTATCACTATTCAGCTTATGAATGATATTGCCGTTATATTGCATTGCAGTAATCGCGCTGACTAAGGGGTTTGGTTCTTTCCTGAGGTCGTTAATTCGTCGTGATCACCTGTGCCGGTGAGTCATATTTACCTACAGCCAGATTTAGCAGGCGACTGGTCGATCAAGCATTTTGGCAAGGAGCTATTCAATTCAGGGGAAATTTGGCGCAAGTATTAGTAATCTTTATCAATCCGCGGCTGGTTAGTTTCTTTCTTGAAATACCCTAGGGGTTTTGCGATCCGGTGTTCAAGGAAAGGCCGGGGAATGCGTACTCAAGAAATTTGACAATGATTTAACGTTCTAGTTTGTGGAGTGATCTGTTTGGAAAGTATAGGTTGAAACTATGAGTTTTAAGAACGAAACACGGCTTACCGGTTCCTCTCTTCCCCCGTTGGGCGGCTCGCCTGCTTTATTGCGGCCGGTACCTAGCGGACGCGCCGGGCAGGTGCATCGGTTGGTGTTGTTAGTAGAAGCGCGTTTTGGTATTCAGCCTAATGGTCAGGTTGAAAGAAAGCTGGAACGAATCTTTGAAAAGGCCTCACAGGATGAATTGCGAACCTGGGTGGACAGTATCGCCGCTTTGCCTGCCAGCGATAACGAGTGGTTGTCACTGGTAGAGAGTCTGACGGTACACGAGACTTATTTTTGTCGGGACAAGCCGATGCTGCGTATGTTGCGCAGCGAGGTGATGGCAATGCTGATCGAAAGGAAAAAAAAGGTCAGTGATTATACGTTCAAAATTTGGTCTGCCGGTTGTTCGACCGGGGAGGAAACCACCAATATTGTGGTGTTGTTGCTGCAGGCGTTAATGAAGCAGGGTGAGGCGACGCTGAATGCCAATGGCGAAATTCTGCCTAATCCACGCTGGAGACTGGAAGTAATCGGCACCGATGTGTCACGGCAGGCGGTCGCGACCAGTAAAAATGCCCAATACGGCGATTTCGGCATGGGTTCTTTCAGGGATTTTACAGAAAAGAATCTGAAACAGTTCTTCGAAAAAGTCACCAACGTAGCCGATCCTCTGCCGGGAGTGACCTATTACCGTGCAAAACATTTTGTGCGTCGCTGGCTGTCTTTCAAACAGCATAATCTGTTATCCGGCGTGCCTGCAGAAAGTCGCTGTGATATGGTTATTTGCCGTAACGTACTGATTTATTTTGAAGACAGTGTAAAGCGCCGGGTGCAGGAACTATTTTACAAAGCGTTGCAACCCAATGGCGTGTTAATCATGGGAGGGCCTGATGTGCAGTTCTGGCCGGAAAGATACGAGCGTCGTTTTGGTGACGGCGGGGTATGGTACGTAAAAAAGGAA
Source organism: uncultured Nitrosomonadales bacterium (assembly GCA_903876685.1). Lineage (GTDB taxonomy): Bacteria > Pseudomonadota > Gammaproteobacteria > Burkholderiales > Gallionellaceae > Gallionella. The sequence goes on from CAIRBC010000132.1 coordinate 9,972, forward strand.
AGTGTTTGAGCTGCAGTGCACGGTAGTTTTGCATGCGTTTCATAGGCTGACGAATAATATTATAGGCTTGGCGCCTGTCGCAAGTGAATGAGTAACTCTTGATGCAGACTAATTTTGAGCATTTGCCGCTAGTTTATGCGGGAGTATATGACCCTTGGCTGGTCAGTCTTTCTATTGTTGTTACAATGTTTGCCTCCTATGCGGCACTGTTGGTTTCCCGGTTTATTTCCTCAAACAATCTCACTCAGAACAGCCGCCGCCTCTGGCTGGCAGGCGGCAGCCTTTGTTTGGGTACAGGCATATGGGCGATGCATTTTATTGGGATGCTGGCCTTCAGTCTGCCCTGTACTACCCGTTATGCGACGGGTTTGAGTTTGCTGTCGACGCTTCCCGGATTCATGGCCAGCCTGTTGGCGCTTAATATTATCAGCCGTCCCGAGCCTACGCGCCTGCAACTTTGTGTGGGAGGCGGGTTGATAGGAGCCGGCATTGGTGCAATGCATTATGCCGGGATGGCCGCCATGCGCTTTAGTGGTGTGATCCGTTATGATTTCCGGTTGTTTGTGTTGTCACTGCTGGTTGCGATGTTGCTGGCTACCGGTGCCTTGTGGTTGTGCTTCAGATTGAAGCGAGAACGTTGGAGTATCTGGGTAAATAGTGCCGGGGCAGTGGTGATGGGTTTGGCGGTTTCGGGTATGCATTACACGGCGATGGCGGCAGCCTGGTTCGTGCGCGATGAAACGGGCAGCACTATTGTGCCTGGAATGAGCAGCGTTTTTCTGGCAAGTATCGTGCTGATTGCAACCTGTCTGCTGATCGTGATGACTATTTTTGCCACAGTCTCCGTTAAGCCTAGCTTGTTGTCTTTCGGGCGCTCTTTCAGGCTGATCGGCTTGCTGATTGCCGTCTGGTTTGCGATTGCCTGGTTGAGCGCCGATTATCATCAGGCCTCTCGTGCCGGGGAAATCTATCAGCAAGAATTACTCATTGCCGGTCAGCAGACTGAGCATATCTCTGGTGATATGGATGGCATCGTCACGCAGCTCAAGGGGATCGCTCAGATGATATCTCGCGAAGCCGTCTTGCAAAACGCATTATTGCGCTACGCTAAGGCTCCAGACCTTTCCAAAATGACCTTGGCGCAACGCAAAAACACCCTGCAGCGCTTTAGCTACCTCAGTGAATTGAACAACGAGCTTGCGATTGTCAGTGATAATTTACAGGGGGACAATATTTTTGTGCTCGATGCGCAGGGGGATTGTATCGCCGCAGCCAATGCCGACCAGCCCGCGACTCCGCTCGGCAGGAATTTTGTCGACCGAGCCTATTTTGCACAGCTTAGGGTCAATCTTCCCTCATACCAATATGCGGTTGGTAAAACCAGTAATATTCCAGGACTTTATTATGCTTATCCGGCGACGCAGGCAGGACATTTTATCGGGGCGGTAGTCGTCAAGCGCGAGATCAGGAAATTTTCTTCCCTATTGAATCAGGGGAATGCCTTTCTGTCGGACGTCAATGGCGTGATCATTCTGGCCTCAGACAAACAGCTTGAATTGAAGTCGTTGCCAGAGTCAACGGTGATGGAAATGTCTGTCTCAAAGCGTCTGTTGCAATACCAGCGTAGTACCATCGAGCCGTTGCGCTGGATCAACTGGGACAAACAACATTTTCCTTCGGCGCTGCTGATTACTGGCAGCGGGCAACCGGTGGTGATCGAAGCCAAGGCGCTGCAAGGGGATGCACTCAAGCTGCATATTATCCGCAAGCTAGAGGGTATGGACAGGCTGACGACGGAAAAATACTGGATTTTTTTGCTGTTATCGGTTAGCGGCAGCCTGTTGATCCTGACCTCCTCTTCTTTGCTGTTCTATTTTCGGGAAGCCCAAAGGTCTGCCTCGGAACTGCGTATTGCCGCTACCGCCTTTGAGTCTAGTGAGGGTATCTTTATCGTCGATGCCAATGGTGTGATACTCAGGGTAAACCAGGCGTTTACGCGCATTACCGGTTATAGCCAGCAACAGGCTGTTGGTAAAAATGCCAGCCTGTTAAAATCGAGCCTGCATGATGCCCTGTTTTATTCGAAGATGTGGGAGAGCATCCGCAATACCGACTGCTGGCAGGGTGAATTGTGGAACAAACGCGCCAATGGGGAACTTTTTGCGGAATATCTGAGTGTCACCGCCATCAGGGACAAGGGGGGGCTGATTACCCATTATGTTTCAATGTTCAACGATATTACCGAACGTAAAAAATATCAGGAGGAGCTGGCTCGTTCCAATTCTGACCTGGAGCAATTCAGTTATGCGGTTTCTCACGATATGCGTCAGCCCTTGCGGATGATTTCAAGTTACTTGCAACTCATCGAAATGGATCAGAAGAAGAATCCACTGCACAGACAAATGGACGCAGAGCACTTGCGTTATCTCGGTATTGCCATCGATGGCGCAAAGCGCATTGACCAGATGCTGGCAGGACTGCTGGAATATTCGCGCTCGGGTCGCGGCAGTGTTGCACCTGTTTTGATCGAGACACGGCAGGTACTGGAAGAGGCGTTGCAGTTTCTTAAGCCGGATCTGCGCGATGTCGAACTCCGTGTCACCGGGGAATGGCCGCACCTTAGAGCCGTGCACGACGAAATACTCAGTGTCATGCAAAACCTGATTGGCAATGCCATCAAGTATCGGGTAGCAGGTCGTGCTCCCCAAATCAGGGTGAGCGGTCGCTGTAGCAGTGTTGAATGGCATTTTTGTGTAGAGGATAATGGGGTGGGAATAGAGCCTGAGCAGATGCATCGTTTGTTCAAGGTGTTTCAGCGTCTGCATTCCCGCAAGGAGTTTGCGGGCACCGGGATCGGCTTGGCGCTTTGCCGCAAGATTGTTCAACAATATAATGGACGTATCTGGGCGGAGTCGGCCGGATCTAAACAGGGTAGTCGTTTTTTTGTCATGCTCCCGCTTTTGTAAGCTGGGCAATTTAACGTGAAACTTGCGCAGCAACGTACTCTCCCTCGCCCGCTTCGGGAGAGGGATGGGGAGAGGGAAACGGGCATGACGGGTTTCATTATCAGGGGTGGCAGTGTGCCATGCCCGTTAGACTCGTTAATTTTAAAGGGGATAGCCATCATGAATGCCGAATTGCAGCGTTTTGAGATGCTACTGGTGGAAGATGAGGAAACGGAAGCTTATCTGGTTAAGTGGGCTTTGGGTATCAACGAAATTGAGGTCGAGTTGCATCATGTATTGAATGGCTATGAGGCTCTGCAATATCTGCGACGGGCAGGCATACACCGATATCCAGATTTGATATTGCTGGATCTTAATATGCCACGCATGAATGGTCTGGAGTGTCTGGCCGAGATTAAACAGGATGCGGCTTTGTGCGAGATTCCGGTAGTGGTGTTGACCACTTCTTACGCCAGAAGCGATATGGATGCTTCAAAGAAGCTGGGAGCGGTCGATTTCATTACTAAACCGATGGATATGTATCAACTGGCAGAAGCGGTGCGAGTGATGGGGACACGCTGGATTTCGCCTCAGTCAACTTGAGAAGGGTGTTAAAAAAATTGCACAGCGTGCCCTGTTTTCGGCGATAATTGAAAGTTTTTAGTAATTTGATAACTAGCAGCAATGTCTACAGTCATTGCGTGAAAATAAAATTTCAGGGGGAGTGTTTTTTCATGAATAATTTTAAAATCAGCACCAGACTATATTTGGGTTTTGGAATCATTATTTCATTGCTGCTGGTGTTGTGGGGGGTAGGTCAGTGGAGTGTGTCCTCGTTAAACAAGGCCATGGGAGATATACTGGATGGTAGCGTACAGAAAATGGAGTATGCGATGGAGGCGCATAGCGCAACCCTGGGCTTGCGACGTTTTGAAAAGGATATGTTCCTCAATATAGACACGCCCGCTGAGGTTGAGAAATATCGCAAAAACTGGCTTGATGAACAGAAAAATCTGAAATCGCTGTTGGGCGGACTGGAGCGAATTGCGGTGACGAATGAAGAAAAACAGGTCGTCAACAATTCCAGGACAAATTTGGCCACTTATGCCGCAGGTTTCGAGAAGGTTTTTCAGAAAATCCAGTCCGGAGAATTTAAAAGCCCTAAAGAGGCCAATCTGGCGATGGTCGAAGTTAAAGAAGCGACGCATAAAATGCTGTCTGATATTAAGGATTTGGCTGATATAAGTTCCCAACAGACCGATGCTGAGAAAGAGCGCCTGGATAAATTTGAGCATAAAATCAGTATTATCATGTTGCTGGTCAGCCTGGTTTCAATTCTGACTGCTGTACTGTTGGCCTGGCTGGCGACTCGTTCGATCACGGTGCCCTTGCGTGCGATGCAGGCGGTGATGGTTGAAGTGGAACGAACCGGGGATTACAGTCGTAAGCTGGACTATCAGTCAGAGGATGAGGTAGGTCAGGCATCGACGGCTTTCAACAGCATGATGAACGGTTTGAAAGTGGTACTATCCAATACCAATAGCGTGATGGGAGCCTTGAGTATCGGAGATTTCAGCAAACGGGTGACAGTAGCTGCGCTTGGTGATCTGGCGTTGTTGAAGCAAAGCGTGAACGAATCAATCGATAAACTTGAACAAACCATGAATGCGCTGTCGGGTGCGATGAATGCACTGAGTGCAGGTGACTTTAGCAGGCATATCGACACTAAAGCAGAAGGCGAATTCAAGAAAGCCATCGTTCAGGCGGAGTCTGCGATGCAAGCGTTGCAACGGATGCTAGGTGAGGTCACTCAAGTAATGAATGGCGTTGCACAGTGCAATCTGACCGGGCGGATCAGGGCTGAAGGCAGAGGTGATCTGGCCAAATTAAAGGACAACATCAATAGTTCGCTGGACGTTTTGGGCAGGACGTTGAAAAATGTCAATAATAATACCCGTCAGGTTGCGACTGCGGCTAATCAGACCAGCACTGCGATAGGTCAGATTTCAGATGGCGCGCAAAATCAGATGCATGCGATAGGCCAGGTTGCGTCAGCGGTGCGCCAGACAGCCAGTTCGGTTGAGGATGTTTCGCAAAATACCGAGGCGGCCAGCCGGAAGTCACGGGAATCGGTTTCGATTGTCCGAGGTGGTAAGCACAAAATGGAGCGTATGATCGAGGTAGTCAACAGCATTGCGGCTAATTCTGAGAAAATCAACAAGATTACTGAAGTGATTGAAGGTATCGCCAACAAGACTAATCTACTGAGCCTGAATGCGGCGATCGAGGCAGCAAGGGCGGGTGAACATGGCCGGGGGTTCGCGGTAGTGGCTGAAGAAGTGGGCAAGCTGGCGGCAAACTCGGCTACCAGTACCCAGGAAATTGCTCAACTGGTACAGCAGGCGGTGCATAAAGCCAAACGAGCAGTACAGACGGTCAGGGAGGTGGCGTTGGACATGGATCGTATCGAGGCCGGTTCGGTTGAAGCGGATGGTATGATGCAGCGTATTTCTGCCGCACTGGAACAGCAGAGTCAGGCGGTGCAGGAAATCAATGCCAATGTGACCAATCTGAATCAGATCGGTCAGAGCAATGCGGCAGCCTCGGAACAGATCACGGCGACCGTGGTGGAATTGGCCAGAGTCGCCGATAGTACCCGGCGTGAAGTGGAAAAATTTTCGGTATAAGGAATGTGGGTGAATGACTTGAAAGTTGTGCTTTGGTAACAGAGATCTCCTCGGGCAAGGCAGCACAGGTGCATCTATTGACTTTGCAGGTGCAGGCGCGTTTTGGCATACAACCTTCACGTCATGTAGAGTCGAAACTCAAGCACATCTTCAAGCATACTGCTGAGCATGAGTTAGGTGCCTGGGTGGCACAGCTCAATCAGCTGCCGTCCACAGACGGTGAATGGTTGTCTCTGGTTGAATCGCTGACGGTGCATGAGACCTATTTCGGACGAGACAAGCCGATGCTGTCGATGTTGCGCGACGAGGTTATGCCGATGTTGCTGTCGCGGAAAGAAAATGCGGGCAACCCTAGTTTCAAAATATGGTCGGCGGGATGCTCTACCGGAGAGGAAACCACCAATCTGGTGCTGCTATTATTGCAGGCAATGTACTCGCTGGGTTTGGCGACCTTGTCTGGAAACGGTGAGTTGGTTCCTTTGCCTAACTGGCGACTGGAAGTGGTCGGCACCGATGTGTCGCGTCAGGCGATTGCGACCAGCAAGAATGCACAGTATGCGGATTTTGGCATGGGTTCGTTCCGGGATTTTTCGGATCAGGAACTCAAGCAGTTTTTTGTAAAAGTTGATAACGTGGCTGACGCGATGCCGGGAGTGAATTATTATCGGGCCAGACCGTTTGTGTTGCGCTGGTTGAAGTTTCAGCAGCATAATTTGCTGTCAGGCAGACCGGCTGTAATCGGCTGCGATCTGGTGATCTGTCGCAATGTACTGATTTATTTTGAGGATGTCGTGAAGCGTCAGGTTCAGGAAATATTTCATGATGCGCTGTTGCCGGGCGGGGTGTTGATTTTGGGCGGGCCGGATGTGCTGCAATGGCCGCAGCGCTATCAACGTCGCTTTGGTAATGGTGGTGCCTGGTATGTCAGGAAAGATTGATTTTAAACCCGGCACATTTCCGGGTTAATGATGCGGAGTCAGTGAATGGATGCAGTAATTTTTGAAATTGGCGGACAGCGTTTTGCCTTGCCTGCCGCCAGTATTTTTGAGGTGCTTGATCCGTTGCCGGTCACTCCTTTGCCTTATGCGCCGGATTATGTGGTCGGGTTGGTCAATGTATCCGGCTATGTCGTGGTGCAAATGGATGCATCCTGCCGGCTAGGACTGGGAGCCCGGTTGGAGGCTGACAAAGGGAGTCTGCTGGTGGTCGGTCAGGTAGGCGCTTATAGCGCGGTGCATGTGGAACGGGTGCTAACCAAGGCTTTGATTCCCGATAGCGACATCGCACGCGGCGACTCAGACAACAGCACAGCTGTCGATGCCAGTGCCCGCTTCATGGCGGGAGAGTTTCAATGGCATGATACGCCCGTGTTATTGCTGGAAGTAGATGCCTTTTCTCTGGATGGGATAGTCGCCGTGAATGAGCCTACTGGCAGCAACGGCTTGCTGGGAATGGCGATGGGCAATGGTGGCAGGGGCGTAGTCAACGTAGAGGATCAGAGCTTCTCCTGTGTGATAATCCGCTGCAACGCCGAGCGTTTTGCCATTCCGCTGAATGAAGTGGGAGAAGTGGTAGAGGAATTCAAGCTGACCACTCTTCCTCATGCGCCTGCGGAAATTTCCGGGATGGCTTTGCTGCGAGGAGCACCGTTGTTGGGCTTGTCGCTGAGTATCATGCTGGGTGGGGATGGGCATGCTTCGCAGCGAAAAATGGTGGTGGTTGAACGAAATGCAATTCGTTTCGGTTTGCTTGCCGAAGAGGTGGTCGGCATTGAAAAATTTGCGCAAGGCTCGCTACAGCCTATCGAGCATGGTGCGGAAATAGAAGGCTATCTGATCGGCAAGGATGGCGGGATGATTGGGCTGATCGCCTTGAATGGTTTGATTTCCGAAACGCGTTTCGAGCGTTTCCGTAATTATCTGATCAAGAATCATATGGCGGAGGCGCTGGTTCTGGCCGCTGAAAACGCGGGTAGCAAGGTACGGCTGTTGTCGTTCTGGCTGGGAACCGAACATTTTGCGATTCCGCTGTCGCTGGTAGAACGGGTGGAAGAATATCATCAGGCGACCGGAGTGCCTCGCGGTTCCGAGGCAGGCATCGCCGGCGCGGTGCAGATTCAGGGTGAAGTGGTACCGGTGATCGATTTACGCCGTGTGATGGGGGCTGCAGCGGAGGAGCGGAATGCCGCTTTTCTGGTAGTACGGATAGAGGGCGGCGTATGGGCGCTGACGGTCAACCGGGTCGAGCGGGTAATCGAGATTGCCGAAGCGGACATTGAAGCCGTGAATACCTCCAAGTCGGATTATGTGGGCGCGGTCGGCCGATTTTGCGGCAAGCTTATTTCCATACTCACCCTGGATCCTCTTAAAGAGGCCAATTACAAACAGAAAGCTGCGTAATGATCAAGGTACTTATCGTTGACGATTCCGCTTTCATGCGCATTGCCTTGCGCAAGATGGTCGAGGGAGATCCTGAGGTCAAGGTGGTGGGTGAGGCAAAGAATGGTGCTGTCGCGGTACAGATGGCGCGTGAATTGCGTCCGGACGTGATTACCATGGATGTCGAAATGCCTGAAATGGACGGGTTGACCGCTGCCGGGGAGATTATGGCCTCAGCGCCTTGCGCGATTATTATGGTGAGCAGCTTGACGGAAAAAGGGGCTGCCACCACCATCAAGGCGCTGGAAATCGGCGCGGTAGATTTTATTTCCAAGAAATCTTCTTTTGTGCAACTGGATATTGTGCAGATTGGCGAGGAATTACTGCAAAAAGTCCGCTATTGGGCGCAGCAAAACTCCAAGCAACGTCGTAGCGGTTCTGTGCCTACCCCAGCGCCTCAAGCACCGATGGCGATGAAAAAAATAATGGCGCCCAGCAGCAAGATCGGCTTGGTGGTGATCGGTATTTCTACCGGCGGGCCGGCGGCGATGCCAAAATTTTTGCGTAGCATGGGGCGGTTAAGCTGTCCGGTGGTGATCGCGCAGCATATGCCGCCGGTATTTACCAAGGGCTTCGCCGACCATATGCGCGCCGAGACCGGACTTAACGTCATGGAAGGGGTGCACGGCATGCAACTCGAACCTGGCATGGTGGTGGTGGCGCCTGGCGGTACCGACAGCATCGTCCGGGAACCTTTTCCCGCCAAATTGGCGTTGTACCTTAAAATGAATGCCGAGGTGAATATACACCCCAATGCAGATACGCTTTTCCGTTCAGCGACCTCGCTCTCAGTGGGGGTGGTTGCGGTTATCATGACCGGGATGGGCAGTGACGGCACGTTGGGTGCGAAAGAATTGCATAAACGCAATGTGCCGATTCTGGTGCAGAGTCCGGCCAGTTGTGTGGTAGATGGTATGCCAGGTTCTGCTATCGCGGCGGGCATCGTGTCTGAAGCGCTGCCGCTGGATGAGTTGGGGCGCAGGCTTGCGAAGTGGTGTGCCTGATGGTTTTTTTATGTGTTAATTATTATGGAAGGTTTTAAAAATGGCTAAGAAAAAAGTGCTGGTTGTGGATGACTCATTTGTGATGCGCACCTTGATCAAGGATATTGTCAGTGCTGATCCCGATCTGGAGGTGGTAGGGGATGCTGCGAATGGCAAGATTGCATTGGAAGCAGCCAAGAAGCTCAATCCGAATGTCATTCTACTCGACATCGAAATGCCGGAAATGGATGGGCTGGAGTGCCTTAAACGTCTTAAACTACTTTCTGCCGCCAAGGTAATTATTATTTCTTCAGTCGCGCAAACGGGTTCGCCGCAGGCATTACAGGCGCGTCGCGATGGTGCGGTAGACGTGATCGCCAAGCCCAGCGGTGCGATGAGTCTGGATCTGGCTGCGAAAAAAGGTCATGAAATTGTCAAGGCAGTTCGTCGGGCAGCGGGTTTGAGCTGAGACTGACACAAGTTTTGAGAGGTACTTTCGCAGGGAAAGTTGTGCGTTTTTTGCGCAACGCTATGAATGAGGTAACAAAGTGTTTGCTAATTTGACGATACGCAGTAAGTTCATTATATTAATTGTCATGGTCATGTTCGGTCTGTTGACGCTGCCGGTACTGGATTTGCTGGCGGAAAAACAGAATCTGTTGGAAGATCGCAAGCTGAATACCCAGCATGTCGTGGAGACCGCTCGCAGCGTGCTGGAGCATTATTATCAGTTGTCAGTCGATGGGAAATTATCGGCTGAGGAGGCAAAGCAGGCGGCAATACTGGCCATCAAGCGCCTGCATTATGGCGAAAATGATTATTTCTGGATCAATGATCTACAGCATAAAATGATCATGCATCCCAAGAAACCGGAACTGGATGGTCAGGATCTGACAGAGAGCAAGGATAGCAATGGTCAGCGGATTTTCGTGGAATTTGTCAATGTGGTGAAGAAACAGGGCAGCGGCTTTGTGGAATATTATTGGCCTAAACCGGGTAGTGATAAGCCGGTAGCCAAAATATCCTATGTCTCTGGATTTACACCCTGGGGTTGGCTCATCGGAACGGGAATCTATATCGACGACGTGGACGCGGTATTTCGCGTGCATTTATTCAAAACAGCCATGATTCTGCTGGCGGTGATGTTGCCGTTGTTTTTTTTGATCATTCTGGTTTCAAAAAATATCGTCGGTTCGATAAGCGGCTTGCGGGATGTGATGGCGAGTATCCGTAACGATTACGATCTCGGTACCCGTGCATCTTCCGGCAAGGATGAGATCGGACAGACCGCAGAGGCCTTTAACGGCATGATGCAGGCGCTACAAGAAGCCTTGAATAATACCAATCTGGTGATGAATGCGGTGGCGGCAGGGGATTTCAGCAAGCGGGTGAATATCGAGGTCAAGGGGGATTTATTGCAGCTCAAGCAGAGCGTGAATGCCTCGGTGGACAAGCTGGAATTAACCATGCGTGCGCTGACTGAGGTGATGGTTGCGCTGCGAGAGGGTAATTTCCACAAGCGAATGGATAGCCGGGTCGAGGGTGAATTCAGGCAGGCGGTGGACGGAGCAATGCATTCTATAGAAGGGGTGTTAGGGGATGTCGGCAAGGTGATGATGGGTGTTTCTCAAGGCAATCTGACCGGCAGAGTCAGGGCTGAGGGGCGCGGCGATCTGCAGAAATTGAAAGAAAATATTAATACCTCACTGGAGGGCTTGAGCCAGGCCATGAGGAATATTAATAACAATACTCGTCAGGTTGCCGCTGCCGCCAATGAAAGTAGTGTTGCTATCGGCCAGATTTCGGATGGCGCGCAGAACCAGATGCATGCGATCAGCCAAGTAGCGGCTGCGGTTCGCCAGACCGCCAGCACCGTCGCCGATGTGTCGCAGAATACTGAAGCGGCCAGCCGGAGGTCGCAGGAGTCGGTGGCGATAGTCAGAGACGGCAAGCATAAAATGGAGCGCATGATCGAGGTGGTTAACAGCATTGCTTCGAATTCCGAGAAAATCAATAAAATCACCGAGGTGATCGAAGGGATAGCCAACAAGACCAATTTATTGAGTCTGAATGCGGCGATCGAGGCGGCAAGGGCGGGCGAGCATGGCAGGGGGTTTGCGGTGGTTGCGGAAGAAGTGGGCAAACTGGCGGCGAATTCGGCGAGCAGCACCCAGGAAATTACGCAAATGGTGCAGCAGGCGGTGCTGGATGCGAACCGTGCGGTGGACACAGTCAGGGAAGTGGCGCTAGACATGGAGCGTATTGAGCATGGTTCGGTGGAGTCGGAGGGTATGATGCAACGTATTTCGGCGGCACTGGAACAACAGAGCCATTCGATACAGGAAATCAATGGCAATGTAAACAATCTTAATCAGATCGCGCAGAGCAATGCGGCAGCTTCCGAAGAAATTACGGCGACTGTGGTGGAGTTGGCCAAAATTGCCGACAACACCCGGCACGAAGTGGAACGGTTTAGTGTGTAATGTTTTGAGTTCAGCAATTGGATTGCTTAAGGCTATTAAAAGAACGAAAGCGAGTGCGGCATGAGCGATGATTTCATGGAAAGTATCTGGGCGCAGTTTGCGGTCGAGACCGATGAACACCTGGAGGTGATGGAACAGATATTGGTTGAAGCCGAGCGCGGAGACGTTTCGGCTGAGGAAGTCGCACGCCTGTTTCGTTCGTTTCATTCGGTCAAAGGGCTATGCAAGGCGCTGGATTTGCTGGCGATGGAGAAATTGGCGCATCGCGCCGAAGATCTGCTGGGGCTGGTACGCGACGGCAGCGCGGTGCTGGATCTTGCCACTGCGGCGCTGTTGCTGGAGGCAGTCGATGATTTGAAGTCGCTAGCTACCAAGGCGGTCAATGAACGTGCTGACGGGGTTGCACCTGAAGGATTACTGGCGCGTTTGAGAGCGGCATTTGTAGCCGTCGGTGGCAAAATAAATGAGCCGGTTGTCGCCGTGCTGGTTCCTGAACCCGTTCTTGAGCCTATTCCTGAGCCCGTTTCTGAAGCTGTTACGGTCACGGTTTCTGAATCGCTTTCCGAGTCAGGCCAGACTGAGAAAAGCTCGGGTAGTTTGCATGAAGACCCTGAGATGCTGGAATTTTTCATGGACATCGTGCGCGACAACATGACCTCCCTGACGTTGTTGATGCGACCGGAATGTGCATCGCCTGCGAACTGTGAAGGTTGCGGTTGCTGTGATCAGATGAGCGAGGCGATCGAGTCGATTTCGCGTGCGTCTAGCGCGATGGGTTTTGACCGCATCACGGAAGTGCTTGAGGAAATCAGAAGCTATATGCCGGAAAGTGGCGGACCGGTCACTTTGGCGCAACGCGAGCAGATCATTGCCAAGTTGCCCAAGTTTCAGGAACTGATCAGTTATATTGAAGATGAATCCGGCAAGGATGCGGGCGGTGGTGCACTGGCGGCCTATCTGGCGGCTTCGATGCGGGCGAATTTTGATCATTTATTTGAGACCCTGGTCAAGGATCTGGATGCGCTGAATCTGCTTTCTGAAGAAAATACTAATAGCGAACATATTGTTGCAGATGAAGTGGTCGCCGCTTCGTTATACCGTAATCTGGCCGCAGCGAATTCGTATATCGCCTTTCTGGTACCGGGTGCGAATTGTGATTTGTTGCTGTTGCTGGAAGATGTTTATGGCAGGGCATCGCATTGCGAACTGAATATTTCCGGAGAGATTATTGGTGTCACGCGCGAAGTATTGCTGTTACTGAAAGAAGTCTACCTGAATGTCGAAGCGGGCAGAGTTTCAGAAACGGCCGAGATGCTGGCCAAACGGGCGGATCTAGGTCAGCGTATACGCGATTATATCTGGGTCTATGAGTCCGGCGCTGCCGGCAATCACCCGGTTGAGGTATTCAGGGATTTCATCAAGGATTTGAAAATAAATCCTGAGTTGGCGGAGATTCTGTCACCGGAAAATGTGCGCGAACTGATGGAGGCGGTCAAGGATGGCTGGCATATGTATGAGGTGCTGGCGCATCTGGAGTCTTCTGAAACGGTTGCGACTGGTTTTCTGTCGTGGGTGGCCAAGCGTGGCAAGGTTATCACCAACCGTTCAGTGTTTGTAGACGGAAATAGCTGGTATGAAATGCTGCTGGTGTCCAAGGCCGAACCTGAAGTGGTGGAATCCGAGTTACGCGCAATCGATCCTGCCGAAAAAATGATCGAAGTCAAGACTTCTTCGGCTAGAGTTGAGTTGCCAACCGCTCCGCCGATACGCGCCTTGAAATCGGCGGCCAGTTCTTCGGCTCCCCCTGCCAGTTCAAATGTGATCCGCGTGGCAGGCGAGACGCTGGATGGTTTCATGAACCAGATCGGCGAGATGGTGCTGGTCAGGGCGCAACTCAACTATGCAATTAACACCGAAGCCTCGCGTAATGCACTGGTTACTTTGAAAGTTCTGGCAAACGATCATTATCTGGGACGGCGCGAAGCGGATAGCAAGATGTTTGATATCGTCGAGGCCTTTGAGGCACAGTCGCGTAAACTGGCGGAAGTGGACGCGCTGATTCAGAGCGCTTTGCTGCGTTTGCAGGAGAGTGCGATGGCGCTGCGGGTGGTGCCGATGGAAACGGTATTCAAGCGTTTTCCGCGCCTGGTACGCGATCTGGCGCAGTCCCAGGGTAAACGCATCCGCCTGGATCAGGCCGGACAAGAGGTCAAGATTGACAAGGCAATGGTGGAGGTGCTCTCGGATCCGTTGATGCATATGGTGCGCAATAGTGCTGATCACGGCATCGAGACTCCCGAACAGCGTCGTGCCGCCGGCAAGTCTGAAGAGGCGCAAATTCTGATCAATGCGTTGCAACAGGGCAGTCGGGTGATCGTGCAGGTAAGTGATGATGGTCGCGGTATAGATACCGAGAAAGTGCGTAAAAAGGCGGTTGAGAGGGGCTTGGTCAAGGAGGCGGAAAGTCTGCATCTGAGTCAGGAAGAAATATTCAATTTCCTGTTTTTGCCCGGTTTTTCTACGGCAGAAAAAGTGACCGAGACCTCCGGGCGTGGGGTAGGGATGGATGTGGTGCGCAATAACGTGATGCGCCTGGGGGGCAAGATTCATATTAAATCGGAATTTGGCAAGGGTTCCATGTTCACGCTGGAAATGCCGTTGTCGGCTGCGGTGCAGGAAGTGATGCTGGTCAGTGTCACCGGACAGACACTGGCGCTCCCAGGACGATATGTCGCTGAAGTGGTGGAAATTGACAGCGGTTCGGTGCAGTCGGTCAAGGGTCGTCAGGCAGTGTTGTTGCGTGGAGCCTTCTTGCCGCTGGTGTATATGGGCGATCTGCTGGGTTTTGCACGAACTGCAACGGCCAATTCCCGCTATCGTGCGGCGGTGGTTGTGTCGAACGGGCAGCAGATGGTCGGTATTGAAGTAGACAAGATGATCGGCCGTCGGGAGCTGTTCGTCAAGGATATCCATCCGCGTCTGGCTGCTTTGCCGGGTGTGGGCGGTGCTTCGATCATGGGGGATGGCAAGGTGGTATTGATACTCGATGGTGAGTCGTTGTTGAAACTTGCCCTGAGTGCGCCGGTGAAATCGGCTGTACCGGAGGCAGCGTGAGGCAGTTTTTACAGGTGAGCGTCGGCCCTTACCAGTTTTTGCTGGATGCCGAGGGTGTACATGAAATTCTTGATCTGGTTACCCATCCTGCCGAGCAGACCGGGCATCGTGACTGGCGCGGGCGGGTGTTGACGGCCGTTAATGCGAGGACATTGCTCGGTATGCAGGAGCAGACTTTAGCGCCGCTGCATGCAGGGGTGGTGTATAGCCCGGGCGCTGAGGATGCGCCGCTGATGCTGGAACTGGATCGAGTCGACAGGCTGCTTTATGCCGAGCTGCATCAGTTGCAACGCTTGCCGCCTTTGCCGGAGCCGGTTGAGCAGTTGTTTGACTGTGTATTGCCGGATAAGGGTCGGCAGCTTTATCATTTACGTCGTCCGTTGGATATATTGGCATTTCTCGCAGAATGGTCGACGGCTGGTGTTCCTGTTTATTAGCGCATTTGCGCTGCTTTGAAACTGATCAAATTATGCTGGAGGAGGCAATATGAAAAATAATTTACCGGTAACCGATATTGAAAACGATTACCCGGCCAGTGAGAAGCTGGTTTCAGAAACAGACCTGAAAGGGATTGTGACCAGTGCCAATGCTTCTTTTTGTGAAGTGGCGGGCTATACCGAGAGCGAGTTGGTCGGGAATAACCACAACATGGTGCGACATCCCGATATGCCGGTTGAGGCATTTGAAGATTTGTGGCGCACCGTGAAATCGGGTGCGCAATGGACAGGATTAGTCAAGAACCGTTGTGCCAATGGCAATTTTTATTGGGTCAAGGCGGTCGTCACGCCGATCAAGGATAGTGATCGTGTTATCGGCTACCGTTCGGTGCGCACCAAGCCCTCCCGTGCCGAGGTATCGAGTGCCGATGCACTTTACAAACGCCTGAAAAAAGGTGAAAAAATAAAGCTGAATACCCAGGAGGCCAGACGCCTTGAGGCTGGCTGGCTGGCTCGCTTCTCGCTTGCTTCGCGTTACTGGCTGCTGTATCTGTTAAATGGCATTGGTCTGCTCGCGGTAGTCGCTTTGATAGCGGGTGGTGCCGGTACAGGGGCAATAATCACGGTTGGTCTGGCAGTCTTGTTGCTGGGTGGGTTGGCTACCCTGTATTGTGTAAGCCATTTGAAACAGGCTGTTAGCAAGCTGGACTCCGGTATTAGAAACTGGGAGCGTGGCGACTTTCTGTCAAAGATCAATTATCATGGTACGGATGAACTGGGGGGTATTGCGGCCCAATTCAATGCGGCGGCAGACATGGCTGCGGTCGCACTGGCTGAAGTCTCGCAGGTAACCACGGCGCTGGCGGCCGGAGATGTCAGTCGCCGTATCAAGGCGACCTTGCCCGGGGATATGGGAGAAATCAAGACCGCGTTCAATAGTGCGATTGATAATGTTGCGCTGGTGCTGGATGCGCTTTCCGGCCTGTCGCAGGCGCTGGTTTCCGGAAGCTTTGCCTGGCGTAATAGCGGACGTCAGGTTGAAGGACAACTGGGTGATAACATTCGTCGTTCCGAACAGGCGATGCGCTCGATTGAGTCGGTGATCAGCGATATTGGACGGGTGATGGTTTCGCTGGCCAATGGCGATTTGCGTGCAGAAGTTTCAGCTGCTACCCAGGGTGAATTGACGACGCTGAAGGGACGCATCAATACCAATTTCGAGCAACTGGGTATCTCGTTTGCGTCGCTGGCGCAATCGGTACAGCAGGTGGCGGCTGCAGCCCATGAATCCAGTACCGCGATCAGTCAGATTTCCGATGGCGCGCAGCACCAGATGCATGCGATCAGCCAGGTGGCGTCTGCCGTGCGCCAGACCGCTGTATCGGTAGGGGATGTGACGGATAATACCGAATTGGCGAGCAAACGCTCGCAGGAGTCGGTGGCCATCGTCAGAGCCGGAAAAGTCAAGATGGATCGTATGGTCGAAGTAGTCAACAACATTGCCGCCAATTCGGTAAAAATCAATAAAATTACCGAAGTGATTGAAGGGATCGCCAACAAGACCAATCTGCTTTCGCTGAATGCGGCCATTGAGGCGGCACGCGCTGGTGAACATGGCAGGGGGTTTGCAGTGGTTGCCGAAGAAGTGGGCAAGCTAGCCGCCAACTCGGCTTCGAGCACTCAGGAAATTGCGCAACTGGTGCAACAGGCGGTGCATGATGCCAATAAAGCGGTAGAGACCGTCAAGGAAGTCGCGCAGGACATGGTGCGTATTGAGAATGGCTCGATCGAGGCGGAAGGAATGATGCAGCGCATCTCGGCTGCGTTGGAACAGCAAAGTGCCGCGTTGGACGGGATCAATGGCAATGTGGCCAATTTGAACCAGATCGCTCAGAGCAATGCGGCCGCCACCGAGCAGATTACCGCGACCATGCTTGATCTGTCGCGCATCGCCAAGGATGCCAATGCGGGGGTTAGTCGTTACCAGTTTAAACAGATTAAAGGTGATTTTCCGGTGATGCGTCAGGCGCATTTGAACTGGTTGCTGACGGTGCATGACATTATGCAGGGCAAGAAAAATCCTGCCGATGTCAAGCTGGTCAGCCACCGCGACTGCAAGCTCGGTCAGTGGTTATATTCCGAAGGCTTGAATAAATATGGTAATCTGCCGTTGATGCATACTCTGGAGCATGATCATCAGTGTATGCACGACAGTGTCGGCGTAGTGGTGAACAGCATGCTTTCCGGTAATCGTGAAGAGGCGGAGCAGGCGGTGCACGGGGTAGAAATGATGAGTGGCAAGGTGGTCGAATATCTGTTCGATATTGAAAAACAGCTACATTGATAAATACCTGAATTTTCCTGCTACACTGACCCGCTAATTTTGAATAAACAGGTTAAACCGACATGACTTCAAAAAACAGTATTTTCCCTTACGCGAGTGTAGTCGTGGTGGTGGCGATGTATCCGTTTGATGCCAGCTATGCCCTGTTTGCCTGGTTGTGTGGTCTGCTGCTGGTGATGATTTCGTCTGGTTTGCAGCTTCGTGACCATTATCGAAGCCAGGCGGCGCTGACTGGTCTGGAAGGGTTATTCAGGAGCATGATGACGCAGAAGGATCTGACCTTGCGATATACGCCCGGGGATTCGTCTGCTGGTGAACAATTCAATGAATTCTCAACACAACTGGCCGATGCATTGCGACATAGCTATGCCTTGATTCAGGAAACGGCGAGTCAGTTGAGTCAGTTGGCTGAATTGACAAAAAGGCCGGCGCACGCTCATCTTGCACAGCGCATGGGTAGCATGGCGGAAAATATTGAAAAAATTTCTGCTTCGATCAGTGAAATTGCAGCCAGCGTGGGTCAGGCGGAGCAAGTTGCAGGCAGTGTGGAAAGTAATGGCTTGCAAGGTATGGGCGTGATAGGGGAGGCGGTCAAGGTTTCCGAAACGATTGGAAATTCCATCGAAGAGGTCACTCTAAGTATTGCGATGCTGGGCGACCGTGCGGACGAGATTACCAATATGGTTGGTTCGGTGCGCGGCATTGCGGAACAGACCAATCTGCTGGCGTTGAATGCGGCGATCGAAGCGGCCAGAGCGGGAGAACAGGGACGCGGTTTTGCGGTGGTCGCTGATGAAGTGAGAAAGCTTGCAGAACGTACCGCCTCCACGACACGGGAGATTGCCACGACGGTGGCAAGTATCCAGGAAGGTATTTACAGTGCCGTATTCAAGATGCGCAAGGCTAATGAGGATGCACAAAGCGGCACCAGGTTTTCGCATGAGGCGGAACAGGCGCTGCAGCAGATTAATGAAAGCGTACAAAAACTGGTAACGATGATTCGCGCCATTGCAGAAGCCTCGCGAAAGCAGAGCGTGTCCATTGAAGGGATGGCCGGTAGTGTCGTGCAAATGGCTAGCCACGATGACGATCATGATTCTGCCAAAAATTTTGATCAGACGCTTGAGCGTTATCGTAACAAACTTTCCGGATTTGTGCCTTTATACAAGGTATAAGTTGATTCGCGGTAAAATCAAGGTGAAGTATGGGGAACGGGCATGGATAAAAAAGATATAGACCAGCAGAACACCACGATCATGGTGGTGGATGATACTGCGCTCAATCGGGTCTATCTGGTTGTTCAGCTGAAGAAAATGGGTTTCAAGATCGTTCAGGCAGCCAGCGGGGTGGAGGCGCTTGAATTGTTCGATCGGGAACAGCCGGATCTGGTGTTGATGGATGTCTGCATGCCGGGAATGAACGGTTATGAGGTAACCCGCGAGATACGGCATCGTGCGACAGAATGGTTGCCGATCATTTTTGTTTCGGCGGTCACCAGTGATGAAAGTGTGCTGGAAGCAATGCGCTCAGGCGGGGATGATTACATGTTCAAGCCCGCTAATTTTGAAGTGTTATATTCAAAAATAGAAATTCAGCTGATGTTCCGTAAATCGGTGCGGATGAAAGATGAGTTGGCGGCCTATAAGGCGCATGTAATGGCTGAGCAGGAAGCAGTTACGCATTTTCTGCAATATTTTAGTGCGGCGGAACATGCCCGTGACCAGCGAGTTCGTGCACACCTGCCGGTCGCCTGTCAAGGCGCCTTGATTTTATCTGCCCGTACCCCGCATGGTCGTCTGCATCTGTTGTTAGCGAGCGGTCTGGGGCAGGGATTGTCTGCCGTGTTGACCGAAGTCGCCATTTTTCAGCCCTTTTATCAACTCACCTCACAGTGTGCTGAACTTTCCGAGATCATCGGCGAAATCAATAGCCGGATGGTCGCAAGTCTTAAATTCCCGCAGTCTGCAATAGTGACACTCGTTTCACTGGATGAAAATAGTCACGGGTTGCAGGTTTGGAATGGGGGTGCTTCGGCGGTACTATTGGTTGATACAGCGCATAAGCAAGTTTTGCAGCGCTTCGAACCCAAAAATCAGTCTTTGGGAGCAGAGGGTGCCTTTGATACCGCGGTGGAGGAATACCTTTATCAACAGCCGTTAACACTGTTATTGGGTGCTGATATTTTAACGGCGACTGCTTTGGACTTGACTTCCCGGCTGTTGCGCAGCGAATCTGCCGATCTATTTGAGGATATCGGCAAGACTTTTGCCGACGATGGCGAGTCGGACAGGATAGTCTTGGTGGAGTTAAGCTGTCCCTGACAGGACTTGGTAGTGGGTAGGTCGGGTTAGGCGCATCTGCCGTAACCCGGCGTTTGCGCCAAGTTAACTTTAATATGAATTGAAGGTTGTTATCAGGGTCTTTTTTGCAGTAGAATTCCGAACGGAACTTTTTAAACGCAATATTGTCGTTTGAACGAGATTAATTTAATCGAAACGGAAAACTCCATGACACTGATGATAGGAATTCCCCGGGAAACTGCTCCGGAAGAAAAGCGCGTTGCCTCTGTGCCTGAGGTCGTTGAAAAACTCATCAAGCTAGGCTTCAAGGTATCGGTAGAGTCGGGCGCGGGTGATGCCGCAAATTTCAGCGATGAGGTGTATCGCGCTGCGGGTGCGGAGATTATTGAAAGTCCTGCCCAACTGTGGGGAAATTCCGATTTGGTGTTCAAGGTGCGAGGTCCCAGCGCCGAAGAAGTCGCGCTGATGCGTGAGGGCTCTACCCTGATCAGCTTCATCTGGCCGGCGCAGAATCCGGAATTGCTGAAGCAGCTCGCAGCCAGGAAGGTCACTGTACTGGCCATCGACTCTTTGCCACGCACGCTTTCCCGCGCCCAGAAGATGGATGCGCTGACTTCTCAGGCCGGTGTGGCTGGATACCGCGCCGTGATCGAGGCAGCCAACGCGTTTGGGCGCTTCTTCAACGGCCAGATTACCGCTGCGGGTAAAGTAGCACCCGCTAAAGTCTTTGTTGCAGGTGCTGGCGTTGCCGGCCTTGCTGCGATCGGTACTGCTGCCAGCCTGGGTGCGATCGTCCGTGCCAATGATACTCGCGCGGAAGTGGCGGATCAGGTGGTGTCGCTAGGCGGAGAATTCGTCAAGGTCGATTATGAAGAAGAAGGATCCGGTGGTGGCGGCTATGCCAAGGTGATGAGCGAGGGCTTCCAGAAGGCTCAGCGCGAGATGTATGCCAAGCAGGCAAAAGAAGTGGACATTATCATCACCACTGCGTTGATACCCGGCAAACCGGCTCCCAAACTGATTACCGCCGAAATGGTTCACTCGATGAAACCGGGCAGCGTCATCGTGGATATGGCCGCTGAACAGGGGGGTAACTGTGAATTGACAGTACCGCATCAGGTCACCGTGGTAAACGGAGTGACCATCATTGGTTACGCGGATCTGGTCAGTCGCCTCGCCAAGCAATCTTCAACACTGTATGCGACCAACCTGTTCCGCCTGACCGAAGAGCTTTGCAAGACCAAGGATGGCAACATTAACGTCAATATGGAAGACGATGCCATTCGTGGTCTGACGGTGGTCAAGGAAGGTAATATCACCTGGCCGCCACCGGCACTAAAGGTGGCTGCGACACCACCGGCTGCCGCCAAGTCGGCTGCTACGCCTGCTGCCAAGGGGCATGGTCATGGAGGGGGCGGGGCACCTTCTTCTGCTGGCAAAACAGCGGTCATGTTCGGGATTGCGGCGCTGGTCTTCTTTTTTATAGGCGCCAATGCCCCCGCTGCTTTCCTGGGACACTTTACGGTGTTCGTGCTGGCCTGTTTCGTGGGCTATATGGTGGTGTGGAATGTCACGCCAGCGTTACATACTCCTTTGATGAGCGTGACCAATGCGATCAGCAGCATTATCGCCATTGGCGCGCTGGTACAGATCGCACCGCCCTTGCTGGGAAGCGGTGTGCCGCGTCCGGATGACTGGATACGCTGGCTGGCAGTGGCGGGCATTGCGCTCACCGCCGTCAATATGTTCGGCGGCTTCGCCGTTACCCAGCGCATGCTGGCGATGTTCCGTAAATAACGCCGTATTAACCC
>CAIRBC010000133.1 GCA_903876685.1 uncultured Nitrosomonadales bacterium
GAGCCTGGGAGATCTTCTACCACCCCTTTAACCTCATTGGTAATTGCGTAAAGTGTAAACCGAGGAATGAAGGATGCCAAAAATGTGAAAAATTTTAAGGATTGCTGGATGTCTGTAGAATCAGATTTTTCCCTATGCACGCTGCTGCAATCACTGCAGATCTGTACAATGCCAAGGTTGTGTCACTTTCGCGCATTTTGGTTGCGAGCGCTTTGATTTATTGAAGATAATTTTTGGCTTGAGATGCTGGCGGAAGTCTGGAACTGTTTATTTTTTGCAACCTGGCGGGTCGTGCAAGTGGCTCACCCGTTTAGCTAATTTGGAGAATTTATGTCTATCCAGTTGAATTATCATGAGCTTCTCAAACAGGCTTTGGCCTGGCTGGGTGGGGAGTGGGTGGGTGCCGATTCGGGTGAAACGTTTGCGGTAAGGAATCCGGCCAATGGGGCAATCCTGGCGCAAGTACCGTTGATGGGTCGCGCAGAAACCGAGCGAGCCATTTCTCACGCAAGCACTGCGCAAAAACTATGGCGGACTGTTCCTGCCAAGGAGCGCTCTGCCAAACTCAAAAAATGGTTTACGCTGATCATGCAACATCAGGAGGATCTGGCGCATATTCTGACATTGGAACAGGGCAAACCGCTGGCAGAGGCCAGAGGCGAAATTGCCTATGGTGCCAGTTTTATCGAATGGTTTGCCGAAGAAGCCAAGCGTGTGTATGGCGAGACGATTCCGTCCCCAACTAATGACCGGCGTTTGCTGGTGTTGAAGCAACCAATTGGAGTGACTGCTGCGATCACCCCGTGGAATTTTCCCAACGCCATGATTACCCGCAAGGCAGCGCCGGCGTTGGCAGCCGGTTGTGCGATGATCGTCAAACCCGCCGAGCAGACTCCTCTGTCGGCTTTTGCCCTGGCGGTGCTGGCCGAGGCTGCTGGAATACCGGGCGGGGTATTTCAGGTGATTACCGGTGATGCGGCGATAATTGGAACTACCCTGTGCGAAAGTTCAGTAGTCACTAAATTGTCGTTTACCGGCTCTACCGAAGTAGGCCGGATACTGATGCGTCAGAGTGCAGATACCATCAAAAAACTCTCGCTCGAACTGGGCGGCAATGCACCGTTTATTGTGTTCGACGATGCCGATCTGGAGGCTGCCGTTGAAGGTGCCATGGGGAGCAAATACCGTAACACCGGTCAGACTTGCGTGTGTGCCAACCGCCTGTTCATCCAAGACGGCGTGTTTGATGCTTTTAGCAGAAAATTGGTGGAACGGGTAACGCAGTTGAAGGTAGGCGACGGTTTCACTGAAGGCGTGACGCAGGGGCCGCTCATTGATGGAGCGGCTCTGGTGAAAGTGGAAAATCATGTTGCGGATGCCCTTGCCAGAGGTGCCAAACTGCTGGTCGGTGGCAAGCGCCATGCCTTGGGCGGTACTTTTTACCAACCCACGGTGCTGGCCGATGTCAATCCTGAAGCCCTGTCATTCCGCGAAGAAACCTTCGGTCCGGTCGCTCCCTTGTTTCGTTTCAAGACGGAACAGGAAGTCATCGAACTGGCCAACCGTACCGAATTCGGCCTGGCTTCATATTTTTACAGCCGCGACCTCGGTCGTATCTGGCGAGTCACAGAAGCGCTTGACTATGGCATGGTCGGGGTTAATTCCGGTCTGATTTCCAATGAGGTAGCCCCGTTTGGCGGGGTTAAGCAGTCCGGTCTGGGGCGTGAGGGTTCGCACCATGGCATCGACGAATATCTTGAAATCAAGTATGTCGCCATGGCTGGCCTTTGATATTCTAACGGGCATGGCACACTGCAGCCCCCTATGATGAAACCCGCCATGCCCGTTCCCCTGAGGAACCCACCAGCTACTCCACCAGGTTGACTAAAGACAGCAACCAGGTGGCCGGTTATCTCCCCAACCCTACCCATGAACCTCCATTTCGTAGGGTGCGCTTGCGCACCAA
>CAIRBC010000134.1 GCA_903876685.1 uncultured Nitrosomonadales bacterium
AAACCCGGGAGGGACTATAAAATTCACCAGATAATAGAAAATTAACAAGAAAAAAAGAGAAATTTCTCTATTACAAAACTAGTACGCTGCAATATTATGATTATATTGATTAAAATTTGGTACTTGTTAAACTCCGGTTAGGAAGCGCGAAGGACCGGTTCGCGGCAGACTATTCGCAATCTCGAGAGAGTACTCTGTGTCAGGTGCGGAACTTCATCGAACAACATCAATTTGCCAGGCAACCGCTCTCATTCGAATTCCAGTCACATATCGCATTGACCGTCAATTGATTTTTATGCATAATGATCAATATGATGGTAATGGTGCTATTAACATGATTAGCGAAACGAGTGCGGTTAGCTTCAGGCAAAATCTGGGTGAAATGCTCAACCAGGTTCAATACAGACATGACAGCGTAATCATTAAGAAAGATGGCAAGCCGGTTGCTGCCTTGATTGATGCCAGATAATTTGAATGAATTCGCCGCATGCAGAACCACTTTGATACACTATGCCAACGAATAGAAACAGGCTTTGCGAGTGTCCCGGAAGCGGATGCTCTAGCTGAAATTAATGCGGTCGTAGCGCTTGATCGGGCGCAAATGCGTTTGTCAGCCAAATAGTCAACCGTAGCTTCTTTGCGGGTGGTGCTTGACACAAATGTGCTTTTATCGGGCATTGCCTACCCTGCAAGCGTGCCTGGCAAAATCATGTCGGCATGGCGCCATGGCTCGATAGATGTATTGCTTTCTGCATATATCCTGGACGAGCTACGGCGCGTGTTGCCTCGACTGGTTATAAAATTTACACAAAATGGCATCGAGCATAGTAAGTAAATATTTGGCTAACCCATTCAAGCCTAGAAAAAGCCAAAAAATTATCTGTAGATTGAGAACGATGCGATCACGCAACCATTTCAAAAAAGCCTTGAGTGTAGGGTGCGCTTGCGCACCATTTGCGATGCATCATAAATTCTGGTGCGTAAACGCACCCTACGAAATCCATTGGATGAGGGTGATTTATGGGACGGCTATGGGTTAGCCGAATATTTACCATCGTAAATGTCTAACTTGTTGTCTTTATTAACAACTGCCTACCTGAGTAGTTGCGCTCCGACAACCGATTCATCTGTACAATAATTCGAGGTAGAAGACTGGTATGGTGCAAAGAGCAGTCAGTTTGAGCGCGAAGCAGCGGTTTGGGATCAGCAATGATCAAAACACAATGAGATTGAAATTATCTTAGGTTGGCAGCGCAATCTCGACGATATGGTCAACCTTGCCGCGACCCAGCTGGGCGTCTTGGGTGAAATCCGTGCAGAGCTTTACAAGTTGCTGGTATACGAAGACGGGTGTTTTTTTGTCAGTCATCGCGATACTGAAAAAGCTGAGGGCATGTTTGCGACAATGGTTGTCGTTTTGCCGTCAGAGTATAACGGCGGCGAACTGGTGATCAGACATCGGGAAGCAGAGGTGAAACTTGATCTGCGCAGCGCAGATGTCAGTGAAATTTCCTTTGCAGCTTTTTATGCCGATTGTGTGCATGAAGTATTACCGATCACGATGGGCTACCGTTTAACCCTAATATATAACCTGTTTCGCGCTGATCAGAAATTGCCTTTACCCCAGCCGCCGGATTACCGCAACGAACAAATTGGGGTGGCAGAATTGCTCTGCAACTGGGCGGCCAAACTTGAGGCAGACCCAGAAGGCGCGATACCGGAAAAACTGATTTACTTGCTGGAACATGGCTATAGTTCCGCCGAACTGGGATTTGATTCCCTGAAAGGCGCCGATGCAGCGGTCGCAGAGGTATTGCTTGCAGCCGCCGCGAAGTCCTCGTGTGAAATTCATCTAGCGCTGGTGTCTGCCGAAGAAAATGGCAGCGCCGAGTATGGCGGATATGGACGCTACAGCGACGACGATGATTTCGAAGTAGGCGAAGTCATCGATCGCATTGAAATAATTTCCGAATGGCGCAGACCTGACGGCAAAAGCTCCACCCTGCCCGACACGCCCTTCTGCGCAGAGGAATTTTGCCCGCCCGATGCATTTTCTGACATCGAGTCCGACGATGTTCAATTTCATGAAGCCACAGGTAACGAAGGTGCATCCTTTGAGCGCAGCTATCACTGTGCGGCATTGGTTCTTTGGCCAAAAGTGCAGCATCTGGTGATTATCAACCATGCTGGTTTCAGTGCAGGCCTGGCTGTTTTACGCGATTTTTGTCAACGCATGGATGATAAACCGGCTGATTCGAGCTTGCGGGATGAGGCGCATCTACTGGCGGATTATATGCTGCACGACTGGCTACCCAAGTCCCTGGTTAAGCAAAACGTCTATGCAAACGACCCACTGGTTCGTGAATTTCTGGAATGCCTGTACCATCTGCAAGACAGCGTACACCTTGAGTGCTTTTGGTCCATGCTGGCTGAAAATGGCATTTACCACAAGAATTACGGTATCGTTCTTGGCCAAACAGCAACATATGTACCTTGGAAAGAGGTGGTAAGCTGGGCAGAGAAAGCGATTAATGTCAGCGTTGCAGATGCTTTTGAAGCTTGTGCGGCGTTGCTGGCGAGTTTGAGTGCGGGCAGGCCTGAGCAGGCAAAAGATCTGCGCGCTTCAGCCAGCGCCTTGTACAAGGCGATACCTGGCGATCCCTCGCGCTATGCGCATCTAAGCCCCTGGGAGCGCTCAAACAAGCAAGCCACTACCGATTTGGTGGTAGATGTTTTGCAAAGCTTCAGCGCCATCGATGCTGCACTTGCCGAAGAAGTGCTGAATTACATGCTGGCATGGCCTGCAATTTATGCGATGGATACGATACTTATTCCAGCCGCTTTGCGTCTGGCTGATTTACCGATTCTCGTCCATTTGCGTAAAGCTGTGACGGTGCATCTTGAAACCAGGATTGCAGAAAAACTTACTGCGCCAGCGGATTGGAAGCGACCAAGCCAACTCAGCTGCACTTGCCAGGATTGCGCGCAATTGTGCACTTTTCTCGACAACCCTCTACAATCAAACTGGATATTCAAAGCAGCTCAAACCAGACGCAGCCATATCGAAAGAATCATCCAGCACGACCAATGTGATATTGATTTCGTCACCGTTTGCAAAAGCAGTCCATATTCCCTGATATGCACCAAAAACCAGGCCAGCTATTTGCGGAGGGTCGAACAACGCAAATACGACCTGAACACGCTGGCGCGTTTGAAATCGGGTGCTGAATTAAGCAAACTGCCGTAATACAATTATCAAGATGGAATATTCAGGTCATCCATCTCCCCATCATAGAACTCGATAGGGTGATATTAACCTTAACCACTTTGCGGCAAGCTGTATAATAAACTGCGAATGGCAGCTTTACGGCGCTGATTTCAGCGAGTTGAAGTTCGGCTCAGTGTCGTAAGGAGTCTTTCGCGAAGTGCCGGTTTCGGGCAGTCTAATTGCAAGTCGTTAATTTGTGGATAACATAAGCGGAAAAATTGATACTTTGTTTAACGGCCGACGTTCCCGTTCCCTACCAATTCCACAATAAAACCGTTCATCCGAGTCAACACCGAATCCACCGCGTCGTGGTCGAAGCGGCGATTCTGGACGACAGGATGCCGGATGACACGGTCTGTCAGCGCACCATAAACCACAGCCTTGTTCTATAGAGCGAAATCCATCATGTTTGCCACACTTGATTCAAAGGGGGGTAAGCATGAAAGATAGGAAATTCAAGTGCGACACGAGGTCGCTTGCAAAAGTTGTTCCCACTTTTAAATGGAGGGAACAGCTCGTGTCACCGGGTGAATCTAGGGGTCTGAATAAAGAGCGATCCTGACAATGTAATGAAACACCGCAAAGGTGACCGTGAGCATTGTGACGATCGAGCCTGGAGCAGATACACATTTACACAGACATCCTGTACCGCTGGTAGCATATGTTCTCGAAGGTGAATTGACCGTAGATTATGGCGTCAAGGGCAAAAAAATTTATCGAAAAGGAGACACCTTTGTCGAGGCGATGAATATACCGCATCGGGGAATGAACCCGGGTGGAAGCGCGGTACGCTTGCTGGCCATCTATCTGGGTGCTGAAGGCATCGCTAACGTCACATTGGAAAAATTGCGTTAGTTGGCTTGCCTGGAGTCCAGCGTAAGATTTTTATAACCAGTCATTTTAAGCAACGTATTTGGCAATCCAGCTATAAACAGGAATGCCAAAAATGATATTCAGGGGAAAGGTAATACCCAAAGACATACCCATATATAAGGCAGGGTTAACTTCTGGCAGGGCATGACGCAAGACCGCCGGAACAGCAATATACGAGGCGCTTGCGGCCAAAATCATCAGTAATATGGTGTCGCCCAAGGCCACCTGGAATAAATGGCATAAGCCTAGCGAAATTAGGCATCCTTCATTTCTCGGTTTACACTTTACGCAATTACCAATGAGGTTAAAGGGTGGTAGAAGATCTCCCAGGCTCATGAGTC
>CAIRBC010000135.1 GCA_903876685.1 uncultured Nitrosomonadales bacterium
AATTATTTCTCGTTGTACCGTCTGGTGCGATGCCAATTATCCAAATGGGATTGTAAATTACACGGCCATCATCAATGACCATGGCGCCGAAAGTGATGCACAGGAATGGCGGGATCATGTGGCAAAATTCTCCCCAGAAAAATCGATTGAATGGAAGCGTTGGATTGGGTCGAATAAAAAAATAATGACTCAGATAGAATTCGCCACCTTTCTAGAATCCAATCTGGCGGATATCGCCAGCGTAGACGGATTTCCAACTGGCACTGAAATGCTGCACATGGCAACAGGGCTGGAAATAACCCAGGACTCGCGTATCAAGAGCGCTATCAGGCTGCAATCTGGCGGCGTGCGCATGGAATACGTACAGGATGAAAACGCCGAATCTGCGCAAAGTATGGAAGTCTTCAGTAAATTTGCAATCGGAATCCCTGTGTTTTGGGCTGGTGTTGCGTACCAGGTTGAAGCGCGGCTGAAATATCGCCTGAATTCTGGAAAACTGTCATTTTGGTATGAGTTAAACCGAGAAGATAAGGTTTTGGAAGATGCAGCCAGGACTTTGACAGCCGTCATTTATGACAAAACCAAGTTTCCGATGTATCACGGAAACCCATTCGACAAATAAGAAACGCCAGGGGATACTATGGACACATACTTCTGGCGCGCAAAACGGCTGCAACATCTAGCCATGATTGCGCTCGAAAAATCATACCGGTGCGAATGCAATAACATGGGCACCAGCGCTGAGCATCATTTCCGGCGATCCTATAAATTAATCTCACTTGCGGCTGATGCGTGGCAAAAGGTAGCTTCAATTCCCGGTGAAATGGAGGCATCATGAAAATCAGAGCATTCAGGGTAACACTCATCAGCGCAGCATGCCGGGTCGTGCGAACAGTTATTGCGCCGAGTAGTGTGCAAGCCGCACGTATCGCACTACGTATGATGCCGGATGAAGGATGTCCGGTGGCGGTTATTTGCGCACCATTAAATAGGATGATGTTATGCGCGCACTGATCGGAATGATGACAAAACGGGTGATACGCTATTACGATTTTTTAGAAACCGTTATGTACTACCTGAAGCGCGGCTATTCGCTTGGTTTGGCAATAGATATCGCCAGGAGAACATTTTAAGGAAACTTGAATGAACACTTTTGATTATGCAAATACAGAGCGGAAAGTTGTCTCATGAGTAGATATGGTTGCCTTGAAGATGATATTGGTTTCAAGTATTTCAGTAAAAATGATATTGATTTAAGCCATATATCTCGCAGGACATTGATAACTGTCGGTTTGCGGAAGATCGAAAATCAGTTTCCCCACAAAAAACCTAACTGTCCTGTTGCTGGTGAAAGTAAGTTAATGTTTACCGTGCTTAGTCTTGCCGCTTATGACTTGCTTGATAAAAATTATAGGGGAAGAGCTATAAGATATTTTAATGAAGGAAGCGAAAATGCAGAGATTTGTGGCGTTGATCAGATGTGGGTTAAAGAGGTGCTGGAAAAGTGTTTTGCCTTTCTTCCCATCAATGCATCGATTCCAGTGGTAGGTAAAAATGATCAGTAGATTCACATGCACCAGGCGTTACAAGTCACCGCTGTTAGATATTAATTTTCTAAGGAGTCTATTTTGAGCCGCTCACAACGTCCACGCAAGGCATACAAGCCAAAGCCTGTATCAATACCAGTTACCCACCTGCGCCACGAATTCATGTTAGTGATGTTGTCTATATTAAGCGCTGCGCAGCTTGGATATTTCAGCCATTATCAGTATGAAAAATTGGCGCAAGCTTTAAATGTTGTCTGGGGTGCGCTACTCGTAAAACCGCCGAAAGATTCATCGGTAACTATCGTGCTTGAGGGAGCTATGCGCGCGATGAACGAGGCAGGGCGGCGCGGGAATAGCACGGGAGTATGGGAGCTGCGACAACTGGAACAGGCAGCAATAAGCGCTGGTATCGGAAAAGTCGATTATGCGCTGCAATTTATGGACGTGATGAGCTTGTACAGGTCAATGCAGCATTTAAAAATGGTCGAGCGTGCCGATTCGCGCAGCGCGGCGTATCAACTTGAAAGGATGGCTGCATGAAATACACACACCAAAAACGCCCGTACAGAGCCGAGTGCATGCAGTGGAATGGCGCAAACACCAGCGAGGTGCTGGCAATGTTCCCCTCGGGTAACCTGCACGTATCGGATTATATTATGGTGCGGCATGATGACGGCATAGTTACCCTGCAAGTCAGCGTCTTACAGTTGATAAGGTTTGGTGACGCAATCCGGCATAATGACGGCATAGTTACCCTGCAAGTCGGCGACTGGGTACTTCGTGGGGAGAATGTGGCGATTAAGTTCTATCCGGATGCTGATTTTAATATGAATTATCAACCACTGGAGACATGAGAAATGGCGCGCTACCAGCTCATATCAAAATTCTGCGCTGATACTGGCTACTCTGCTGATGCGGTAAAGGGCAAGATTGCGTCCGGAGTTTGGCGGTACGGTGTAGTATGGCGGCACGCCCCCGATGGGCATCGCGTAATTGACGTGGAAGGATTTAACGAATGGGTGATAAGCCAAGGACTGGAGTGCGCGCAGGAAGCGAAACCACGATCCAGATCGACTTCAGATTCCGGGGCGAGAGGTGCCGGGAAAGCATCAAACTTAAGCCCACCGCCGCTAATCTGAAGCGCGCAGAACTGCACCGCGCAGCGATCCTTGATTCAATAATCAAAGGCACGTTCGATTATTCCGCCACATTCCCAAATTCTCAAAATAGGCTAAAATTCACCACGGAAAGAGATTTCTTATCCGTGGCGACATGGCTGGCTGACTGGCTTAAAATTCAGGAATTATCAGTTAAAACAAGCACGTTTCATGATTATAAGAAAATCGTCAATACCTTATCCGTGGCATTCGGCACTATTGAGCTTTCAGAGCTTAGGCGCACAGATATTAGGGACTGGTGCAACGCTCAAACATGCGGCAATAAGCGCCTGGCAAACGTGCAGAGTGTTTTGCGCATCGCCTTGCATGACGCGATGAGTGATGACCTCATAGATTCAAACCCGCTTTATGGCTGGACGTATGAGCGACAAGAAGCGCCAAGACCACAGGATGATATAGACCCACTTGATGAGCATGAGCAATCCATGGTTATTAAGTCGTGCCGCGATCCGCAACATAGAAATTTATTTCAGTTCGCATTCTGGACTGGTCTGCGCACATCAGAGCTGTGCGCGCTTGAGTGGGGTGATATTGACTGGATTAATGGCTTAGTCAGAGTCTGGAGAGCCAGGACGCAACATGCAGCACAAGCAGAGAAGCCAAAGACCAGGCGCGGAGAGCGAGACGTTAAATTGCTGGCACCGGCAATCGATGCGCTGGAGTCGCAAAAAAAGTATAGCTTTCTTGCTGACAAAGAAGTTTTCCTTGATCCGCTGCATGGCGCGCCATGGGTAGGTGATCAAGCTATCAGAAAAACTGCATGGATACCTGCGTTAAAGAAATCAGGGCTACGCTACCGTAACCCGTACCAAACCCGGCATACCTATGCATCTATGATGCTAACAGCTGGCGAAAATCCTGTATGGGTAGCTGGGCAAATGGGACATTCTGACACATCAATGATATTCAGAAATTACGGTAGATGGATAATGGTTAAGGATTCCGACTCAGGTAGTAGAGCTGTCGCAATGTTTAGCACTTCAGAAAGTAACGGTCAAACTTTGGTCAATAAATAAATTAAACATTTTTAATTCAATGATTTTATTGCATAAAAAATCAAGGAATGCGGGTTCAATTCCCGCCGTCTCCACCAATAAATCAAAGGACAACGGCTCTCTGTTGTCCTTTTTTCTTGGCTATGCCCCGCACAACCGCCTTTATTTTCAATGGCTTGCGGACTTCGCGATTTTTATCCACCGAGCACAGCAGCAGCTATTTTCTCTCTCAAAAGCCGTTTTCTCTCCTGTC
>CAIRBC010000136.1 GCA_903876685.1 uncultured Nitrosomonadales bacterium
CGAAGGTTAATGGCTAGGGTCGATGAAATTGGTGCGCAAGCGCACCCTACGAAATGGAGGTTCATGGGTAGGGTTGGGGAGATAACCAGCCACTTGGTTGCTGTCTTTTTGCAAGCTAGTGGAGTGGCTAGTGGGTTCATCAGGGAAACGGGCATGGCAAGTTTCATTATCAGGGGTGGTTCTTTTGCCATGCCCGTTAGACGCATTTTTTGCACCGTAACCCGATGTTTGCACCGCGAGTAATCGACAATTTTTCCTTAGCGATTTAAACTTGTATATTATACTTAGCTGTACAATGACACCCGATTAAACACACTCCACCAACAACCCATATTAATCAACAAATCAAAATGTTATGGAACATCAAGAAAATCTGCTCTCCCGTTTCCCTGGTCTGGCTGGTTATGAAAAAATCCTGAGTACCGGCTCGGAAGCAGTTTCGGTAATCAAGCCCGGCAATCAGGTTTTCATTGGCACTGCCTGCGCTACTCCACAAAAGCTGGTGGAAGCCCTCGAAAACCTGAATCCGCAACTGCCCGATGTCACGCTGCTGCATTTCCTGACGACCGGGGCAGTCAAGCATGAACAGGGCAAGCCCTTGACCCGTTTCCGCCACAAATGTTTTTTTGTAGGCAGCGATGTACGCCTTGCGGCTGCTCAAGGCCTGGCGGAATATATCCCGATTTCATTGACGCAGGTTCCGAAGCTCTTCGAAAATCGGCGGATACCCATCGACGTGATGATGGTTCAGGTAACGCCACCGGATGCCTTCGGCAACGTCAGCCTGGGGGTGTCAGTCGATATCTGTTTGGATGCGTTGACACATGCACGCCGTGCCATCGCAGAAATCAATCCAAACATGCCACATACCCTGGGAGATACCTCGGTGCACATCAGTCGTTTCGACAAGCTGGTGTGGAACGATTCCCCGATACTCGAGTATCAGCACCCGCATCTGGATGAAGTAGCGAAGCAAATCGCCTGTTACATTGCCAGTATCATTGATGATGGCTCAACGCTGCAAATAGGCTTGGGGCGCATCCCTAGCGAATCCTTGAAATATCTAATGGATCGACGTGACTTGGGGATACATTCCGATGTCATTACCGATGCGATCCTTCCGCTGATCGAAAATGGCACGATCACCGGAATGGCCAAGAGTCACAATCAAGGAAAAATTGTTGCCAGCTACTGTCTGGGTTCACGCAAGCTTTATGACTTTATCAACAACAACCCGTTATTTGTCTTCAAACCGATAAAATACGTCTGTAATTTCAATACCGTTTCAAGTCAGTACCGGATGGTTTCGGTGACTCAGGCCTTTGCCGTTGATCTGACTGGCCAAGTTTGTGCTGACCAATTTGAGGGTGAGTTTTACAGCGGAGTATCCACTCAGCCTGACTTCATGCGCGGGGCAGCGTCCTCTCCGGGCGGCAAGGCTATTATTTGCCTGCAATCCACTACCGACGATGGAAAAAGCTCCCGTATCCGTGCCTTGCTGCATGAAGGCGAGGGTGTTACGGTCGCCCGCAGTGACGTGCATTATGTCATCACCGAATACGGCATCGCCTATCTGTTTGGTAAATCCATCAAGGAAAGAGCATTGGCGTTGATCGAAATCGCCCATCCCGATTTCCGGGATAACCTTTTGGAACAAGCCAGAAAACTAAATTATGTGCATGCCAGGCAAGTGCTCAAGAGTCACGACGCTTATCATGTAGAACATGAGCGCACCGTCAAACTAAAGAATGGAGAGTCGATTTTACTGCGCCCGGCACGCGCCAGCGACGCAGTAAACCTGCAAAATTTCTTTCATAACATGAGTCGTGAAGACCGTTACACCCGTTTTTTCCAGCGTCTTAATTCCTTGAGCTTCAATGAAGCGCAGCGACTGTGCAACGTAGACCAGCAAAGGGAAGTCGCATTTCTCGCGGTTAGTGGCTCTCGCGAAAACGAGATTATCATCGGCAATGCCTGTTACTTCGTCAATCCCTCCTCTAACCTTGCCGAAGTCGCCTACATGATTTTGCCGGAATGGCAAGGAACCGGTCTAGGCTCGCTGATGCAAGCACGACTCATGGAACATGCCAAAAAGCAACATCTGCGCGGCTTCATTGCAGAAATTCTGACTGAAAACAAAAATATGGTCAGACTGGCCAAGCGTGCCTGCGACAATGTATCTGTCCAGCGACATGAGGATACCTATGAGGTCACCATGTTGTTTGATCACTAACGGGCATGGCACACAAACGCCCCCTATGATGAAACCCGCCATGCCCGTTCCCCCGAGGAACCCACTAGCCACTCCACCAGGTTGCCAAAAGACAGCAACCAAGAAATATCGGACACAAAAGCTGTGCACGACCTGGCAAGATTACTCAATTGCCAACTGAGGTGTTGCAACTTCGAGCACAGGCAACCAAACCGTGACGGTAGTTCCCTGTCCCGGCACACTCTGGATGGCTATCTCACCGTGATGAATGTCGACGATTTCCTTGACGATGCTCATGCCAAGACCCGTGCCGGGAATTTTCCCTGAGGTATCCGCCCGGTAGAAACGTTCGAAAACCCTCGCCTGCTGCTCCTTCGTCATCCCGATGCCATGGTCTTTAACTTCGATGCCGACCATCGACCGGCCAGTGAGCTTCTCCATGCGATAGTACAGACTCACTTCCCCTCCGCCCGGAGAATACTTGTAAGCATTCGAGATCAGGTTGGTTATCACTTGCTGCAACTTTTTGTTGTCAGCGCTGACATACGCAACAGAGTCACTTGCGATCTTATAAATGGGATCACGTCCTTCCTCTGGCTTATAACCCGATATCGCCTGGTCTACAACCTCGGCAAGATTTAAGGTTTCAAAGACGAAGTCCTTGCCACGTCGTTCTTCGATGCGTGCCAAATCTAGCAGTTCGTTGATAATGGAAGCCATCAGTGCCGCTTGACGGTAAATCGTGCTGATTAAATCGCGCCGCGTTTGTTCGTCAAACTCCTGTGCCAAAAGTAGTTCGGAAAAACCAAAAATACTTGCCATGGGTGTACGCAATTCGTGTGCCGCAATCGATAAAAACTCACTTTTCATGCGATCAATTTCGGTCTCGTGGGTGACATCGCGAAAATAAAGAATCTTGGACACATTTTCAGCCAGACTTAGCCGCAGTACCACTTCGAGCACCCGGTTTCTGGGACTGGATAGCTCGATCAAGTCGCGAAGCGATGGTTCGCTGCTATTCATATTTACTTGGGATTGAAGAGAGGCTATGCCACGAAATTGGGAAAATGGCAGACACAGAGCAGCAAGATTCGCCGAAAAAGCCGCCTCACTGAGTCCGATCACCTCTGCCGCATTCAATCCTGTCAAACGCAAGAATGCCGGGCTTACATATTTAACACAGTGACGATTGTCGAAGGAGATAAATCCATCCGGACTTAGATCGAAAATTGCATTTAATTGAGCCGCATTTTCGCTCTCCAGTCTCGATAAGCGCACCAGAAAAATTCCAACGATGACTGAGAACAACAGAAAACCAGCCACCAAAGACCACGTTTTAAAACGCTCTTTATTCCAATCCGCCAGATAATCATCACTTGCCGTACCGACGATGGCGTACATTGGCACCTTCTCCAGACGGTGAAAAGTAAGGATACGCTCAAAACCATCCGGAGAATTTGAAATGTAATAAGTCGAAGTGCGTACACCGGAGGCAACCAATTCCCGAAAGGCCTTTGATACTCCAGCGTCGCCGACTTTCCCGGCTTGCTGATCCGGAATCATTGGATAGCGGGTAATCAGACCCAGATCAAAATCCCTCAAAATCAGTGTGCCTCTGTGTCCAAGATCGTATTGGGATAGCAGTTCAGTGAAATGGGAAAGCGGGATTGCTGCGGAAATTACACCCGCAAAGCTGCCATCAGGATTGGAATAACATCTTGAAAATGAGATGATGTATTGCTTGATGACTCGACCGATGAGGGGCTTGGAAATCCGTAGAGAGTCGTCGCAGTTTTCCCGAAAATGTGTAAAGAAATCCCGGTCAGACCAACTAGCCCGGCCAGATTTTTCAACTCCCTGACCGGCAATAACGACACCATTTTTGTCGGCTACCCGAATAATACCTATCTCCGGCAGGCGTCGTTCATACTTGAGCAAAAAAGCAGTGGCAGCATACTCATCTAATACTCTTTTTTGAGACAATAATCGCATGAGTTCGTCAGCCACGGCTCTCAATGCCAAATCAATCGCTTTGATGTTGCCTGACACATTTTTATCCAAAGCGGTAACCGTGCTTTGTGTCAGTGTTCTGGCTCGCAGTTCATGCTGCAACCGACTCTGTTCCAGCCAATATCCGGAGAGTGCTATGACCACTATATTGGCCAAAGTTAAAACAAAGATCAGCCACGAGCGAAAGTGTTTCGATGAACTTAATAACAGTCCACGGTTTGAGTTTGACACTTGATTTCCTTCTGTAAAGGTCAATGCGCACCTTGCGTTTGACCTCTGGTGATTCATCTTTGCCACTCTCCATCTTCAAGTAAATCCGAGAGGGCAGAATTATTGGTTGACGAAAATTGCTAGCAAGCTATCAATACCCTGCCAGAAGCATAGGAAATTCAAGCATACAAGTCAATTGATTTCTGTGCCCATGTGAATCTCTGCTACGCCAGCGTTAGCTGCGTCCTAACCAAAAACTGACACCATCTACCACGGCAATCATGATTAGCATCGCCATGAGTACGCTGACAACCTGCTGCTTCTGAAATCATGAAAGATAATATTTCAGTATCTGTCCCAGTCCATTTCGCAGCACATTTCGGGGTCAGGTCTAGCATAGATGCATGTAAACATGCATCAATGC